>JAUVXG010000286.1 GCA_030603685.1 Pleomorphomonas sp. | reverse complement strand
CCCAGATGCTGCTCGCGGCCGAACCCACGGGCCGCAAGGAGCCGCCGGCGGACAACGCGCCGGTGCTGCTGGAAGGCCGGGACGTCGACGTTCGCTTCACCATGGGCGGCGGCTTCATGGGCGGCAAGAAGCTCGACATTCATGCCGTCGATCATGTTGATATCCGCCTGAAGGAAGGCCAGACGATCGGCATCGTCGGCGAGAGCGGCTCGGGCAAGTCGACGCTGGGGCGGGCGCTCCTGCGCCTCAACCATGGCACCGGCGCCATCCGCTTCGGCACCGACGACATCTCGGAGGCGAGCCGTCAGGAGATGCGTCGTCACCGCCGGCAGATGCAGCTTGTGTTCCAGGATCCGTTCGGCTCGCTCAGCCCGCGCATGACGGCAGGGCAGATCGTGACCGAGGGACTGCTGGTGCACGAGCCGCAGCTCAGCAAGAAGGACCGCGATCTCCGGGCCATCAAGGCGTTCATGGAGGTTGGTCTCGACCCGGCGACGCGCAACCGCTATCCGCACGAGTTCTCGGGTGGCCAGCGCCAGCGCATCGCCATCGCCCGCGCCATCATCCTGAAGCCGCAGGTCGTGGTGCTGGACGAGCCGACGTCGGCGCTCGACCGCTCGGTGCAGAAGCAGATCGTCGAGCTGTTGCGCGACCTGCAGGCCAAGCACGGCCTCAGCTACCTGTTCATCAGCCACGATCTTTCGGTCGTCCGGGCGCTGTCGGACTACATCGTCGTGATGAAGGGCGGCAAGATCGTCGAGGAAGGGTCGACCGACCAGATCTTCGACGCGCCGCGCGAGACCTACACCCGGGAGCTGATGGCCGCCGCCTTCGGCTGACGAGGGCGGTTGAGACCCATGGAAAAACGAAGGCCGGGCAGCGAGCCCGGCCTTTCTCGTCTTCGGAGGGGAAGATCGCGGCGGCTCAGCCTTCCGCGGCTCGCGCCTGCGTTTCCTTGATGTCGGTGAAGCGGATCTTCGGCCACTTCTCCTTGATGTAGTTGAAGGCATAGCCGGAGGTGGCGAGCAGCACCGGATCGCCGTCGACATCCTCGGCCATGGCCGAGCGGTTGCCGTTCTGGAAGTCGATCACGTCCTGCCGGTCACCGGCCAGCCAGCGGGCCATGTTGTACTGGCTCACTTCAAAACCGACCTCGAGGCCGTATTCCTGGTCGAGGCGGCCCTGCAGCACGTCGAGCTGCAGCGCGCCAACGAAGCCGACCAGAGTTGGCGAGCCGTCGACCGGCCGGAACACCTGCACGACGCCTTCTTCGGCGAGCTCCTGCAAGGCCTGCTTCAGCTTCTTGGCCTTCATGGCGTCTTCCAGGCGGACGCGGCGCAGGATTTCCGGTGCGAAGCTCGGAACGCCGACGAAGGTCAGGTTCTCGCCCTCGGTCAGGGTGTCGCCGATTCTCAGCGTGCCATGGTTGGGAATGCCGACGACATCGCCGGCCCAAGCCTCATCGGCGATCTGGCGGTCCTGGGCGAAGAAGAACTGCGGCGCGGTGAGGCCGATGGTTTTCTGTGTCCGGACGTGCTTGACCTTCATGCCGCGATTGAGCTTGCCCGAGCAGAGGCGGACGAAGGCGATGCGGTCGCGATGGTTGGGATCCATGTTGGCCTGGATCTTGAAGACGAATGCGCTCATTTTCGGCTCGTCCGCCTTGACCACGCGGCTCGATGCTGCCTGATCGCGCGGGGAGGGGGCATAGGCGGCGAGGCCATCCAGAATGTCCTTGATGCCGAAGTTCCTGAGCGCCGAGCCCCAGTAGACGGGCGTGAGGTGCCCTTCGCGGAACGACTGGAGGTCGAAGGGATTGGTGCCTTCGGCGGCGAGATCGATGCTCTCCCTGAGGTCGGTCAGGTAGCGCTGTTCCAGCAGTGCATCCAGCTTGTCGTCGCCGATCTCGTCGCGGTGGTCGTCGCCCTTTTCGTTCATCAGGCGCGTCTGGCGGCGCTTGAGATCGTAGGTGCCGATGAAGTCCTTGCCCGAGCCGACCGGCCAGGTGATGGGCGCGGTGTCCAAGGCCAGCGTCTTCTCGATCTCGTCCAGCGTCTCGAACGGGTCGCGGGCCTCGCGGTCGAGCTTGTTGACGAAGGTGACGATGGGGATGTCGCGCATGCGGCAGACTTCGAACAGTTTGCGCGTGCGGTCCTCGATGCCCTTGGCCGCGTCGATCACCATGATGGCGCTGTCGACGGCGGTCAGCGTGCGGTAAGTATCTTCAGAGAAGTCCTCGTGGCCCGGCGTGTCCAGGAGGTTGAAAACGTTGCCGCCATATTCGAAGGTCATCACCGAGGTGACGACCGAAATGCCGCGATCGCGTTCGATCTTCATCCAGTCAGAACGGGTGCGGCGATTCTCGCCGCGGGCGCGCACCTGACCGGCCATCTGGATGGCGCCGCCGAACAGCAGCAGCTTTTCCGTCAGCGTCGTCTTGCCGGCGTCCGGGTGGGAGATGATGGCGAAGGTGCGCCGCCGCTCGATCTCGCGGTTAAGCCGCGCTTCGGCGGAGGTAGATTCAAGGCTGCTCATCTCATGGTTCTCGCGGCGGTCCCGGAAAGGCCGCCAAACCACAACGCGGCGGACCGTTTGTCAACCGTTTCGGGCGATTTCTTCGCCATCTTCCGACGTGCGAGGTTTGCCGAGGGCGGTTTTGAGAAAAGCGTGGATGTCCGCCGTGTCGAGCAGCGCTTCGACGTCCTTGCGGGCGCGATCGCCGACCTTGTCCAGGAGCAGGCCGCGCGCCGTGTCGACACGCCAGACGAGGTCGCGGAGCGCCATGGTGGCCGTGCGGCTGGCAGCGGTCCATTCGGTCGCCTCGCCCACCAGGGCGCGGGCGACGCTGACGATCGCCGAATCGCGCGTCAATCGGCAGCCCTCGCTTCCCGACGCGTCGACGCCAGCCAGCACGAGCTGCATCAGGCGCAGCAATGCACCACTGTCGTCAGGCGCTCCCGGCTCTTCCGGCGGGAGATCATGGGCAAAATTCGTCCACGGCATCGGAGTG
>JAUVXG010000077.1 GCA_030603685.1 Pleomorphomonas sp. | reverse complement strand
TGACCGGCGCCTTGGAGTAGCCGATGTAGACGATCCTGCCGGCAAAGCAGGCGAGGTCGACGGCCTGGGTGAAGGTGGCCGGCAGGCCGACCGCCTCGATCACCACGTCGGCGCCGTCGCCGCCGGTGAGCTCGCCCACGCGGGCGATGACGTCGTCCTTGCCGGCGTCGATGGCGTATCTCGCGCCATACTTCAGCGCCATGGCCGTCTTGTCGCCGAGATCGACGGCGATCACCTCGGCGCCGCGCGCCACCGCGCCGGCCACCGCGCCCATGCCGATCATGCCGCAGCCGATCACCACCACCCGGTCGCCGGCCTCGACGCGGCCGCGGTCCACGGCGTGGAAGCCCACCGACAGCGGCTCGACCAGCGCCAGATGGCGCGGCGCCAGGCTGTCGTTGAGGATCAGCTTGCCATAAGGCAGCACGATCCGCTCGGCGAGGCCGCCTTCCTGCTGGACGCCGAGGGTACGGTTATAGCGGCAGGCGTTGACGCGGCCCTTGCGGCAGGACGAGCAGGTGCCGCAGGCCGTGTAGGGCACGACGATGACCCGCTTGCCCGGCGCATACTCGGCCGGCACGTCCACCCCGGTGCAGACGATCTCCGCCCCGATCTCGTGGCCGGGAATGCGCGGCAGGCTCACCAGCGGATTGAGACCGGCAAAGGTGTTGAGGTCGCTGCCGCACAGGCCCACGTGCTTCACCGCGACAACCACCTCGCCAGACCCGGCAACCGGCTCCGCCACCTCGTGAAACGAACTCAACCCACTGCCGTCGATCTTCAGTGCAAGCATGACGCTCTCTCCCGATGAAGCGCGATTCATCGACGATCGCTCGCAATGTGCGCTTCTGTCTATTATCGATATCTAGACAAATCCACCTTGCGTTGTCAAAGCGTATTTTGGAGAGCTCTCCGAACCGGCCGCCCCATTCGCGCTATCGCGCCCGACGTGCTACCATGGATCGACGCCGCCAAGACCGCCGTCGCATCCTTCGGCCCGGCCGGTCAGGTCCAGCAAGGAGGTGTGTCATGACGCCCGCCGCGCTCTATTGGCTGTTTGCGCTTGCCGTTACGGTTCACAATCTCGAAGAGGGGCTGTTCCTGCCGGCTTATGCGGGCGCCACGTCGCGCCTTTCCGGTCGGGTTACGCCGTTCGCCTTTCGCTTCGCCTTGGTGGTCCTGACCGCCGTCGCCTATGTGGTTGTTGCTCTCGCCGTCACCGGCAACCTCCATGCGGCCGAGCTGCTGTCGGGTTTCGCGGTGGTGATGATCGTCAACGCGCTTGTTCCGCATCTCGCTCTGACCATGGCGTTTCGCCGCTATGCGCCAGGAACGGGCACCGCCCTGTGCGTCGTGTTGCCGCTGTCGCTGCTCGTCATCGTCAACGGCCTCGCCGCCGATACGATAAACGGGCGAAGCCTGCTGATCGCGGCCGTCGTAGTCGCCGTGACCCTGCTCATCGCCATTCCCTTGCTGTTTTCAGCCGGACGCTTCGTCGAGCGACATCTTTCCGGGCTGTCGGCAAATGGAGCGACATAGAACGTCCGCGTCGTCCCTGTCCGTTTGCCCTGAAGCACACTCTGCGGGATTGCCCTAATTGCAAGTGCCTCGCAACTGCAATTAGGCTTGAGCAAGGTCGAGGCCGAAAGGCTCCGTCGCAACAGAGAGGAAAAGGGAAATGACCGTTCACGTGATCTATGGGTCGGACTCCGGCCGCACCAAGGCGGCTGCCGGCAAGATCGCCGCCAAGCTCGATGCCAAGGTCATCAATATCAGCGATGCGACGGAGGCCGATTTCGAGGGGTGCGATCTTCTGGTGCTCGGCTCGCCCACCTATGGTGAAGGCGACCTGCAGGCGGATTGGGAGAGCGGCATCGACGTGCTCGAGGAAGCCGACATCTCGGGCAAGAAGGTAGCCCTGTTCGGCCTTGGCGACCAGAACACCTACCCGGACAGCTTCGTCGATGCCATGGGTACGCTCTATGAAGCCGTGCTGAAGAAGGGCGCCGACGTCATCGGCTTCACCGACACCAAGGGATATGAGTTCGAAGGATCGACTGCCGTCCGCGACGGTCAGTTCGTTGGCCTCGTTCTCGACCAGGACAACCAGGCGGGCAAGTCCGAGAAGCGGATCGCGGCATGGACCAGCCAGATTCTCTGACCTCCGTCAGCGGCCGCATCGTCAACCACTCCCTCTACGAGTTGGACAAGGGGGTGCGGCACCTGTTCATGCTGACCGTCTCCTGGGCGGATCTGCCGGGCGTCGTCGCCCGGCTGGCCGCTGACCGGGTGGATCATTACGTCCATCGGCTCAACGATAGTCGCGTCAACCTGTTCTTCGGGCGGGCGGCTCTGGTGGAGACGGTCCGCCGCTTCGTCGACAAGCCGCTTTACGAGCTGACGGCGGAGGAGGATTTCATGCTTGGCACGTTGCTCGGTTACGACCGCGAGCAGCAGTGCCGCCGCTATCTTGAACGGACGGCCATATCCGACCGGCAGCCCTATGTCGCCGACGGGATGTCCGCATCGGCGCCTCTGTGCTGAGCGGCAGTCTCAGCCGCCGATCAGCGACGCGGCCAGCGGCACCAGAACCGCCGTCAGAAGGCCGTTCAGGCTCATGCCGACACCGGCAAACGTGCCGGTGAGCGGGTGCACCTGGAAGGCGCGCGCCGTGCCGACGCCATGCGCGGCGAGGCCGACCGCGAAGCCGCGTGCCCGGCGGTCGGTGATGCGCAGGACGTTCAGGAGCGGCGTCGCCATGACGGCGCCGGCAATGCCGGTGGCAACCACGATGATCGCCGTCAGCGAGGCGTCGCCCCCGACCGACTCCGAGATGCCCATGGCGACGCCTGAAGTCGCCGATTTCGGCAGCGACGAGATGGTGATCATCGCGGGCAGGTTGAAGATGGCGGCGCAGACGATCACCGAGCCGATGCTGGCTGCCGATCCGACGGCGAGCGCGGCGACGATCGGCACCAGAGAGCGCAGGACGACGCGACGGTTCTCGTAAAGCGGCAGGGCGAGCGCGACGGTGGCCGGTCCCAGCAGGAAGTGGATGAAATAGGCGCCGTCGAAATAGGTCTCGTAGGGTGTTCCGCTGACCACGAGGATCGTGCCGATCACCCAGACCGAATGAAGAACCGGGTTGGCGAGCGGGTTGCGCCGGGCGAGTAGCGAAAGGCGATCGATGATCGAGTAGACGACGAGGGTCAGCGTCAGCCAGAACAGGGCGCCGCCGGTCAGGTGGGCCCAGAGGCCCTCGGACGCGCTCATTCCTCGCTCTCCGTGGGGGCTGGGAACCAACGCGACACCAGCCGGAACGTGTAGGCGGTCACGACGATCGAGAAGGCCGTGGTCACCAGGACGATCACCAGCACGCCGACGACGTTTGCTTCAAGGATGCCGAGGCGTTGCACGATGCCGACGCCGGCCGGAACGAACAGCAGCGCCATCTGCTGCACCAGCGTTTCGCAGGTCTTGTCGATCTCTTCACTCCGCAGAGAGAACGGTAGCCACTCCCAGCGGTCCCTCACGAGGAAGAAGCCAAACAGCAGCACGAGTCCGACGACGGGAGCCGGCACGGGCAAATGCGTGGTGTAGGCGAAAATCTCACCGACGAGCTGGCAGAGCAGCACCACCGCGAGTCCGACGACCATGGGAGATCCTCAGGGCAGGTTTCAATGTGGCATCCGAATAGTCGACCTTGCCGACCTCGTCCAATGCGTAGTTCGCGACACAGCCGCGCGCTTTGCTTCGGTGACGGGTCAGGCCCCGTGCGCGATCGACTGCCGCACCTCGTCGCCCGTCAGACGGGCAGGGCGGCCGAACAGGAAGCCCTGGGCCTCCTCGCAGCCTTCCTCTTCCAGGATGCTGAGCTGGCCGACGGTCTCGACCCCTTCGGCCAGCACCGGCACGTCGAGGCTGCGGCCGAGCGCCACCACCGCCTTGACGATGGCCCGCGAGTCCTCGTTCTCCTCGGCTTCCGACAGGAAGGAGCGGTCGATCTTGATCTTGTCGAAGGGGAACGAGTTCAGCGTGTCGAGCGAGGAATAGCCGGTCCCGAAGTCGTCGAGCGCCACGGTGACGCCCAGCGCCTTGAGCTGCCTCAGGACATGCAGGGCATGGGCCTTGTCGCCGATGATGGTCGACTCGGTGATCTCCAGCTCGAGTCGCTGCGGCGCGAAGCCGGTCTCGAGCAGCGTCTCGTGAACCAGCTTGACGATGTCGTCGTTGGCGATCTGCACCGGCGACAGATTGACGGCGACGCGGAGGTCGTCGCTCCAGGCCGTGGCATCCTGGCAGGCGCGCCTCAGCACCCAGCGGCCGATCGGCAGGATGGCGCCGCACTCTTCGGCTATGGGGATGAACGCGTCCGGCGGAACGGCGCCGCGCGTCGGATGCGTCCAGCGGATGAGCGCCTCGTAGCCGATGGTTTCTCGGGAGCGGATGTTCTTCTGCACCTGATAGGTCAGATGGAACTCTTCCCGGTCGAGCGCGTCCCACAGATCCCGCGCCATGGTCCGCCGCTCGCGCGAGGCTTCGTCCATTTCCGCTTCATAGAAGCAGACGTTCTGCGTCACCGACCGCTTGGCCCGATACTTCGCAAGATCGGCGTTGTTGACGAGCTGTTCCGCATCGACCGCGTCATCAGGGTAGACGGCGACGCCGATCGACACGCTGACGGAGATGTCGTTCTCCTCGACGCGTATCGGGTCGTCAAAGCAACGTTCCAGGCGGGCGATGAACTCGCCGACCTCGGTCTGGTGGCTGAACTTCTTGAGCGCGCAATACTCGTCGCCGCCGATACGCCCGACGAACTCGCCGTCCTGGGCCACGCTTTCCAGCCGGCGGCCGATCGCCACGAGAACGGCATCTCCGGCGCTATGACCGCGCTGATCGTTGATTTCCTTGAACTGATTGAGGTCGAGACCGATCGCGGCAAGCTTGACGCCGTTGTCGGCCGCCCAGGCGAGGTCGAGGGCCAAGCGATCGTTGAACTGGGTGCGGTTGGGCAGGCCGGTGAGGGCATCGAAGCGCGAGAGATAGGCGAGGCGTGCCTCTTGCGCCCGGCGCTCGGTAACGTCCTCGACGGTGGTGACCCAGCCGCCTTCTCCGGTGATCCCGTGGGTGAAGGAAATGATCCGATCGCCGAAGGTCTCCTCGCCGGATACCGGCTCGGCCTGCGTGAACAGACGGCCGAGATGGCGACCGAACAGCTCTGCGGCAGCGAAGTGGTGTTGGAGGTCGGGTGCCGCGGCGATCCGCCTTGCAATCAGATCCTCGACGTCCTGCGCCGACAGCTTCGCTCCAAAGTCGTCTTCGGTGAGATCGAAGATGTCCAGGAAACGCTCGTTGACCAGCAGCAAGCGGTATTGCGCGTCGAAGAGGGCGAGGCCCTGGGTCATCGCGCGAAGCGCCATGTCGAGGTTGCCGGTTGCCCTTTCGAGCTTGCGCAACGCGACCACGTTGGTGGCTTCCAGCTTGTTCTTCTGGGCGAGATTGTTGCGAAACACCACCAGCGCCTCGGACAGGTCGCAGATCTCGCGGGCGTGATCGGTGGGCTCGGGAACCTCGACCAGCTCGCCAGAGGCGAGGCGGCGGGTGAGACGGCTCAGTCGTTCAAGCGGGCTGACCACGATCACCCGCATGAGGAGCACGGCAAGCATCAGGACTGACAGGACGATGAAGGCGGCGAGCTGGATCCGATCCAGAATGCTCCTGCGCCAGTGGGCGTAATCGTCGCTGAGATCGATACGAGCCGAGAAGAAGCCGGAAATACGATTTGTCCCATCGCCGAGAGTAAAGCCACGCCGCACGCCGAGATCGGTCTCGCCCCAGGTCACCATATCGTCGTTCGATACGGTGGAGTGTTCGTCGGAAGGTTCGTCGATCTCGATCCGGATCGTTTCGCCGGGATGGTTGCGGGCATAGATGTCGGCAATGGCACGCAGGGAGCCGAGCGCGGCCTGGATATCGGTTCCGTCCTGGCGGTTCTCCGCTTTTCCGGCCGGAATGGCGGTGAGAAGGTCGAGGCCGGCCTTCGCCCGATACATCGCCTCCGACTTGATGCCGTCGAGCTGCCGCGCGGTTTCGGTCACCCCGACGGCCAACTGCAGGACGACGAGCATCAGGCCCACGATGGCAACCACGATCGCCTGCAACGACAGGACGCGGGGCCTGCGGAGGACCGCATCCTGCGGAGGCTGCATTTCCGAGAACGTTTTCATGACAACGGCGCCTGCCACCCGACCCGACGTGTCGGCCGCCGAAAATAACCGTCTCTTTGATAACAATTCGCTAAGTCGCCTTGGTGTCACAACCGGTCAGCAGACAGCCTCAGGATTGGAATTGCCAAGTTTCGTATATTTGAATATTATGAGGTTGCTAAAGCACGAGGGTACAGACTATGCCGGCGCCGGTCGAATCCAGCCTTTGCGAACCATTCGCCAATCCGCTCGATGTCATGGAGTCGCGCGCCGAGGAGGCTGCCCGGCTGCTATCGGCGTTGGGCCAGTCCAAGCGACTAATGGTTCTTTGCCGCCTTGTCGATACCGAGATGTCCGTCGGGGCGCTCGCCGAGTCCGTTGGGCTCGGGCAGTCGGCATTGTCGCAACATCTCGCCCGCTTGCGTGATCTCGGCATCGTGGCGACTCGTCGTGAAGCACAGACCATCTACTATCGCCTGGCCTCGGACAATGCGCGGCGGCTGATCGGCTTGCTTTACGAGCTCTACTGCGCCCCGGCGGTGCAGAAGGACTGATGCGGCCTGGGGAGGCGGCATTCTCGGCGGGCGGGCCAGATAGGTGAAATCCTTGACATACGATCTATATTAGAATATTCGTATCTACAGCCAGGTCATATGAACAGGTCGGGTTCTCATGCTCTCCTTCTTCAATCGCAACACTTTCAAGACGCTGTCGCCACAGGAGGTCAAGGACCTTCTCGACCGCGACGCCATTCATCTCGTCGACGTGCGTGAAGCGCATGAATGGAACGACGGGCACATTCCGGGTGCCCTTCCTCGTCCTCTCTCCAAGCTGTCCGCCTGGGTCGGCGAGTTGCCGCAGGACAAGCCGGTGGTCCTCTATTGCCTCTCGGGCGGACGATCGGGCCAGGCGCTTTCTTTGTGCAAGTCCGCCGGGCACGCGGTGGAGGGTCACATGGGCGGCGGCATCAGCGTCTGGCGAATGAGCGGGTTGCCAGTGACACGGGACTGACGCGGTCTTCACCGGTCAAGCTGAAAGGCAAGTAAACCCTTGCCAGCCTTGCGCGAAAAAGCCAATAGTGGCCCTCACGCGCCGGCGACGAAGGGATCTCGTTCCGGCTACCTCAGCGACGGAGGATCCTTTCATGCAGGTTGTTGCGAGGGCGGCGGCTGCCGCCGCCGTTCTGTTGTCCGCTTTCGTGTCCCAGGCCAGCGCCGCCGAGTTGCCCGATCTCAAGGGACGCACCATCGTCGCGGTCACCGAGAATGCCTACGTTCCGCTCAACTTCGCCGACCCGAAGACGGGCGAGGGGATCGGCTGGGAATACGATGCCTTCAACGAGATCGCCAAGCGTCTCAACGCCAAGGTCGAGTGGAAGCTGACGTCGTGGGATGCCATGATTCAGGCGGTGCGCGACGGGCAGTTCGACGTCGGCATGGATGGCATCACCATCAACGACGAGCGCAAGCAGCAGGTCGACTTCTCCGATCCTTACATGGTTTCCGAGCAGCTCATGCTGGTGCGGGCCGATGAAGATCGCTTTACCGACGGTCCGTCCTTTGCGGCTCTCAAGGATGGCCTGGTTGGGGCCCAGCCCGGCACAACCAACTTCTACGTCGCCATCTACAACGTGCTTGACGGTGACGAGAAGAACCCGCGCGTCAAGCTGTTCGAGACCTTCGGTGCTTCGGTGCAGGCGTTGAAGGCCGGCGACGTCGATACCGTGCTGATGGACAAGACCTCGGCCGACGGCTACATCGGCGCTCAGCCCGGTGCCTTCAAGATCGTCGGCGGTCCGCTCGGCCACGAAGAGTTCGGCTTCATTCTCAAGAAAGGCTCCGACCTTACCGCCCCGATCAATGCCGCCATCGCTTCCATGAAGGCCGACGGCACAATCGACGCGCTCAACAAGAAGTGGCTCTACGACTACAAGAGCCAGAACTGAGCCGACCTTGAGCTCGAATGAGACCCGTCGCCGCGAACTGCCGTTGTGGCTGATCGCGGCGATTCTCCTTGCCATCGCCTTTGGCCTCGTCATCGGCTCCGACGAAAGCTACCGCGCCATTTTCGGTGCCGTAGCGACGGGCGTTTGGGTGACCGTCTTCGTGACGGTCATTGCTTACGTCTTCGCCTGCGTGATCGGTCTTGGTGTCGCTTCGGCCAGCCTGTCGAAGCGCCGCCTTCTGCGCGAGGCCGCCACCTTCTACGTCGAGATCATTCGCGGCGTGCCCGTGCTGGTCCTCCTGTTCTACATGGCCTTCGTGGCCGCACCGGCACTAATCGCCCTCTGGAACCTCGTCACCGCGCCGTTGCAGGCCGCCGGCATCCTGGGTCCCGCCAGTGTCCGCGACTTCGACCTTCTGTGGCGGGCGGTGGTGGCACTGGTCATTTCCTATTCGGCGTTTCTGTCGGAGATTTTCCGGGCTGGTCTGCAGTCGGTCGATCGCGGCCAGATCGAGGCGGCCAAAGCCCTCGGTCTCAGCCGCTTCAAGGTCTTCCGCCTGATCATCATGCCTCAGGCCTTCAGAACGGTCCTGCCGCCGCTTGGCAACGACTTCGTGGCGATGATCAAGGACTCGTCGCTGGTGTCGGTGCTCGGCGTGCAGGACGTGACGCAGCTCGGCAAGGTTTATTCGTCCGGCACCTTCATGTTCTTCGAGACCTACAACGTCGTTGCCTACGTCTACCTGTTGATGACCGTCTCGCTTTCGCTCGCCGTGCGCGGCCTGGAAAGTCGCCTGCAGCGCCACCGCGATTTCATCGGCGATCGGCGTTGACGACGGTGGGCTGCTGACGCAACCGGGCAGGGCTGCCGATATCATGCGGCTCCCGAAACCGGAGGCACGCCATGATCTGCGGATACATCGCTTCGACACTCGACGGCTATATCGCTGCTCCCGACCACAGTTTCTCCTTCCTCGATCCCTATCCGGCCGAGGATGCCGGTTACGAGGAGTTCTATGCCGGCATCGGCACGCTGGTGATGGGGCGCACGACCTATGACGTTTGCCGCCGGACCATGCCGTCCTGGCCCTACGCGGGCAAGCGCCTGATCGTCGTGACCTCGCATGCGATCGAGGATTTGCCGCCCGATGCCGAAACCTGGTCGGCCGGCGTCGATGCCCTGATCGCTCATCTCCGCGCCAACGTCGAGCAGGATGTGTGGATCGTCGGCGGCGGGCGGCTGCAACAGGCTTTCATCGACCGCGACGCGCTGGATCGGCTCGACCAGTTCATCGTTCCGGTCGTCCTCGGCGAGGGCATCCCGCTTTATCCCGATGTGGCGCAGCCCCGAACGCTGAAACTTGCCGAGGTCGGGCGCTTCGGCCAGATCGCTCACCTCCGGCTCGAGCGGCAGTGAACGAGAAACGGCGCCGACCGTGGCCGGCGCCGTCAACTCCTTCGCCGAGCGGAAATCTCAAGCCGCGACAGCTTTGGACCGGCCTTTTCCCACCAGGTAGCGCAGGCGGTTGGATGCGGCCGGCGTCATTTCGGCGACCTTGAACTCGACGCCGATGTTGTTGTCGCGGATCCAGCGCACGGTGCCCGGAATGGCAATGTCCTTCTCGCCGGTGACTTGGATCTCATCGCCGATCTTCAGTGGCGGCAGCTGGCCGGCAAACCGACCGCCGGTCAGCGAGATGTCGACGCAGGTGGCCGTCGCGGTTCCCCTCTCAGAGGTGATGGTCACGGTATGGCCGCCGGGCACGCGCTCTGCGGCTTGACGGCGATCGAGCGGTCCGCGCCGCAACCTGACCAGGAACTCGCGAACGGTGACGGAGAGACGGTCGCCCTCGGCGGACAGTGCGTCCGAGGTCGAGAACAGACTTTGCGCCAACGTTGACGTTTCGCGGGCGATGCCGGTAATTCCCGAAATTCGGTCCGACACCTGCCTGGTGCCTTCGGAGGCGTTGCTGACGCCCTGGGCGATCTCGGTCGTGGCGTCGATCTGCGCTTCGATGGAACCGCGCATCTCGGCGGTGATCGCGTTGATCTCGGCAATGGTCCCGCCGATGCCGACGATGCTGCCGACGGCCGCCCGGGTCGCCGATTGAACGTCGCAGATATGCCGCGTGATCTCGCCGGTGGCGGCGGCGGTCTGCGAGGCCAGCGCCTTCACTTCCTGGGCGACGACTGCAAAGCCCCTGCCGGCCTCACCCGCCCGCGCGGCTTCAATGGTGGCATTGAGCGCGAGAAGGTTGGTCTGGCCGGCCACCTGCTCGATCAGACCGATGACGGTGCCGATCTTTTCGGCGGCCTCCGACAGGCCGGCAACGATGCGCTTGGTCTCCTCGGCACGACTGACGGCGTCCTGGGCAATGGCCGCCGAACGCTCGATTTCCCGGCCGACATCGCGCGCCGAACCGGTGAGCTGCGTCGCGGCATGGGCCACCCGCTGAACGTCGGCCGAAGCCATGCTCGAGCTGGACGCCGCATCGGTGGCGCGCTGGTCGGTCGAACTGGCGCCTTCCCCGAGGCGCGTCGCCGCGCCGCCCATGTCGCGCGAGGCGTTGACGAGACTTTCGACGATCGAGTTGATGGTGGCGCCGAACTCGTCGGTGGAAACCTCGAAGGCCTGGACGCGCTCCTGGATCATGTCGGTGGCTTCATTGATGGTCGATGAAGCGCGGAGCAAGGCGCCTTCCATGCCGTTGGGCAGAATGCGGCGGTAGTAACGGTTCAGGCGGACGGCCTCCATGGCGGCGCTGGCTTCGCGCACGAAGGCATCGATGTGGTCGGCCATGTCGTTGATGGCCTCGGTGAGCTCGCCAGCTTGACCCCATTGATCGAAAACGAGGTCGCGGGTCTCGAAGTCGCCCTGACCGAGGGCGCGGGCCACCCGGATCGACCGTCCGACGGCGGTATGGAGGCGCAGGGCGATGACAACACCTGCCGCCACTCCGACGATGCCGGCAGCGATCAGCGAGAGGGCCAGCAAGGGCATGTCGGCAGCCAATGCCCCGGCCGCGCCCGCAAGCAGCAGGATGACCGCCGTGCCGGGGGCGAACGCTTCAAAGCGAGAAGATGAGTTCGTCATAGCTGGCGGCTTTCGATTTCACGATGCTCATGAGCTGGGCGAATGAGGCAGCCAGTCCCTCCTTGGGGCTGGCATGCGAGGCTTCGATGCGAAGCAGCTCTCGGTAAAGCGGCTCGATCACGTCCCGAACCACGCGGCGATCGGGCACGCGTCGGCTGGAGTGATAGCCGGCAACCCGGCCTTCGTTATCAAACGATGGGGTGACGTGCGCGAAGACCCAGTAGAAGGCGCCGTTGCGCGTCATGTTCTTCACATAGGCGAAGATCTCGCGCTCCTCGCCGATCTGATCCCAGAGCAGCTTGAAGACGCAGCGCGGCATGTCGGGATGCCGAATGATCGAGTGGGGTGCGTTCATGAGTTCGGCGCGGCTGTAGCCGCAAATCCTGGAGAACGTTGAGTTCGCGTAGGTAATCCGCCCCTTGAGATCTGTTTTGGAAACAATGATTTCGTTGGGAAGAAACGTGATTTCCTCGGAGGTCGGCTGAACGCGCGGCTTCATGAGCTGCACCTCGATGCACCATGCTACTATCGTTCAACCATGGATGGGTAGTCGTAAACAAAGCATAACGCGTTCGAAATATGTCGCTTGGCCGAGACGAAAAGGTAATTTTACGTATATGCCCTTGCGCATTTCTTCAGGTGCGGCAAGCAGATAGTTCTATCCGCTGAAATAACAATCCCTCACGACCAAATGGGCGGTCGGGTGCTGAGGAATGGTTCGTCGGGCAAGAAAAAGGGCGCCACCAAGGGCGCCCTTCCGGATTTGTTCTTGAACGTCGACGATCAGCCCAGAACGGCTTCGACCTTGACCGTCTTCACGCCCTTGGCCGGCGGCGGCACGATGTCGCCGTCAACAGGCTTGCCGTCGACCGTGAGCGACACCGTGTTGCCGGCGCCGTTCCGCTTCACCGAGATGTCGTAGGTGACGCCGCGGAAGGTGCGGCTCGCCGTGAACCCGGTCCAGCGCTCCGGCACCACCGGGGCGATGCGCAGACCGGTGTACTCGGGACGGATGCCGAGGATCCACTGTGTGATGGCGTAGTAGTTCCAGGCCGCCGTGCCGGTCAGCCAGGAGTTCTTGGCTTCGCCATGGGTCGGCGCGTCGCGGCCGGCGATCATCTGGGCATAGACATAGGGCTCGAGCCGGTGCACGTCCGAGATCCCCTCGCGTGCCGACGGGCAGATGCGGCTGTAGTAGTCGAAGGCCGCGTCGCCGTTGCCCAGCACCACTTCGCCGATGATCACCCAGGGATTGTTGTGACAGAAGATGCCGGCGTTTTCCTTGTATCCGGGCGGGTAGGTCGAGATCTCGCCATACTCGATGTAGTAGCGGCTGTAGGCCGGCTGCTGCAGCACGATGCCGTGCGGCGTGGCGAGATGCTTGCGCACCGCGTCGAGCGCCGAGCGGGCCTTGCCGTCGTCCACGCCGATGCCGGCCAGCGCCGCGAAGCCCTGGGACTCGATGAAGATCTTGCCTTCCTCGTTCTCCTTGGAGCCGATCTTGCGGCCGAAATCGTCATAGGCGCGAACGAACCACTCGCCGTCCCAGCCATGGGTGCGGACGGTCTCGTCCATCTTCCTGGCGACGTCGGCGTAGAAGGTCGCATCGTCAGCCTTGCCGACCTGGGCTGCCAGAGCGGACAGCTCGCGGGCCGACAGCACCATCAGCGCGCCGATGAACACCGACTCCGCCACCTTGCCGTCCTTGCTGGTGGTCGTCTGGAACGACTGGCCGGGCGTGTCGGAGAAGCAGTTGAGGTTGAGGCAGTCGTTCCAGTCGGCGCGGCCGATCAGTGGCAGGCCGTGCGGGCCGAGCCGGTCGAGCGCATACTGGATTGAGCGGCGCAGATGCTCGTAGAGCGGCGCTTCGGTGCCCTGCTGGTTGTCGAACACCACGGGCTCGTCGAGGATCGAGAAGTCGCCGGTCTCCTTGAGATAGGCGGCGACGCCGATGATCAGCCAGTGCGGATCGTCGTTGAAGTCGCCGCCGATGTCGTTGTTACCCTTCTTGGTCAGCGGCTGGTACTGGTGGTAGGCGCCACCGCTTGACAGCTGCGTCGCCGCGAGATCGAGGATGCGCTCGCGGGCTCGCGACGGCACCATGTGCACGAAGCCGAGAAGATCCTGGTTGGAGTCGCGGAAGCCGAGGCCACGGCCGATACCCGTCTCGAACGACGAGGCCGAGCGCGACATGTTGAAGGTGGCCATGCACTGGTAGGCGTTCCAGATGTTGACCATGCGGTTGGCATGCTCGTCCGGCGAGGACACCTGATAGACGCCAAGCAGGTCGTCCCAATGCTTGCCCAGGGCCTCGAAGGCCGCTTCGACGTTCTTGACGTCGCGGTACTTGGCGATGATCGGCTTGACGGTCGCCTTGTTGATGGTCTGCGAGCCGGGCGGGTCGAACTTCTGCTCGTTCGGGTTCTCGTGGTAGCCGAGCACGTAGATGATCTGGCGGCTCTCGCCTGGGGCCAGCGTCAGCTTCACATGATGCGAACCCATCGGCGACCAGCCATGGGCGATCGAGTTGCGTGACCGGCCTTCCTCGACGGCAACCGGCTTGTTCCAGCCGCGCCACGGGCCGAGGAAGCTTTCGCGCTGAGTGTCGAAGCCGGTGAGCGGCTCCGAGCAGGAGAACCAGGCGAAGTGGTTGCGGCGCTCGCGATACTCGGTCTTGTGGTAGATGACCTCGTCTTCGACCTCGACCTGGCCGGTCGAGAGGTTGCGCTGATAGTTGGTGGCGTCGTCGTTGGCTTCCCACAGACAGAACTCGACCGACGAGAAGATTGACACGTCGGCCGGCGTCAGACGTTCGTTGGTGATCGTCGTCTGCCAGATCTCCAGCGTCTCGTCGAGCGGAACGAAGTAACGCGTGGCGGTCCGGATGCCCGAACGCTTGGCCGAGATGGTCGAGTAGCCCATGCCGTGCCGGCAGCTGTAGTCCTCGAGCTCCGACTGGGTCGGCATCCACGACGGCGACCAGTAGTCGCCGCTGGTATTGTCGCGGACGTAGACGTAGCGACCGCCGAAGTCGGCGGGAACGTTGTTGTAGCGGCCACGGGTCAGTCGGCGCAGGCGGGCATCGCGATAGTAGGAGTAGCCGCCACCGGTGGCGGACAGGATGCCGAAATAGCCCTGGCAGCCGATGTAGTTGATCCACGGCAGCGGCGTATCCGGCCGCGTGATCACATACTCGCGGGCCTTGTCGTCGAAATAACCATACTTCATGGCGGCATCCTGCTTGTCGATGCTATGCTCCCGCCGGGGCGGGCAGAAAATTCGAGGCGAACGCGTCCTCCCCGGGGCAAGCCGAGCAGCGTTCGGCGCACCTCTTAGCACAGTTGCGCCCAAGGCAGAAGCGTAACGTTTCGAATTTGGCAAACCCTAGGATTTCTACCGGGTGGAGGCCGGCCGAAAACCTTCGGTCTCTCCCGGTTTTGGCGGAAGAGGCGGAAAAAACTGGCCACACCCGCCAATTGCGAGGCAAGCTTCTGCAGCAACTCATCCTGAACACTGGAAACGTTCAGGATGAGCATGTCATTTCTACTCGGAGCGCCGCCGCGCCGCGTAGACTCCGAGGTGAATGGCAGCCAGATGGAAGTAGGGCGTGTTCACGCCGACCGAGGCTGCTCGAGCAAGCAGATCGTCGATGATCTCGTCGTTCTCGACCGGCAGCCCCTTGATGAGGTCGCGATACATGGAGGCGGTCATCGGCGAGCCGGCGGCAGTGAGCAATTGGCGCGTCGCTTCGAGATAGCCAGGGTCGGGCGCCTTGCCATGGGCGGTGGCGACGGCCGTCACTTCATCGAGCAGCGCCTCGATGAAGGCGCGGCCGCCCTGGCGGGCGACGATGTCGCCGACGGTGCCGCGCATGAGGCAGGTGGCCGCGCCGAGGCTGGCGAGGAGGACCCACTTCTCCCAAAGCTCGCGACCGATGTCCTCGGAGAGCCGTGCATCGAAACCGGCTCCCTTGAAGAAGGCGTCGATCGCCTCGATGCGCGGACGGCGGCTGCCGTCGTGCTCGCCGTAGACCAGTTCGTGCAGCGGCGACATCTGGATGATGCGGCCGTGATCGTCGAGCCGGGCGTTGATCTTGCAGAAGCTGCCGATCACCTTGTCGGCGCCGAAGCGTTCCGACAACACGTCGAAGTGCTTGAGGCCGTTCAGCACAGGCAGGATCAGGGTGTTGGGGCCGATCGCCGGAGCTATGTCGTCCATCGCGGCCGGGAGCGAGTAGGCTTTCACGCTCATCAGAACCAGATCGTAGCTCTGCCCGAGCGTGTCGGCGGTCGCGATTTTCGGCTCGATCCGGGTCTCGCCCTTGGGATCGACGATGACGAAGCCGTTCCTGGCGATTTCGGCCACTCGCTTGGGGCGGATGAGGAAGGTGACATCGCGACCGGCGGCAGCCAGCCGTCCGCCGAAGTAGCCGCCGGTGGCGCCGGCGCCGACCACGAGTAGCCGCATGAAGCATCCTTTCGAAAACACACTGTCCGGCGCGCAAGACGCGGGCGTGGCGGCACGATAGAGGATTCCAGCCACTGGCGTCACGTGTTTGGCACTGGCGTCCAACGAAAAGAGCGGCAATCCCCCTGTGAAGCGGATCGGCTGCTATACTCCTGCCGCACCCACCGATCATGTTCGTTCAATCTGCTTGGCGAATGCGCTGGAAAACCAAAGGAGATGTCGATGAAGACCGTTCGTTTGCCCGGCGGCGAGGATGTGCCGGCGTTGGGGCTCGGCACCTGGATGATGGGCGACGATCCTGGCCGGCGCGCCGAGGAAATCGCGGCGCTTCGCCGGGGGCTCGACCTCGGCATGACGCTGATCGACACCGCGGAAATGTATGGCGAGGGGGCGTCCGAGCGGTTGGTGGGCGAGGCGATCGCTGGCCGGCGCGACGAGGTTTTCCTCGTGTCCAAGGTCTACCCGCACAATGCGTCGCGAGAGGGTACGGTTGCCGCCTGCGAGCGGTCGCTCAAGCGTCTCGGCACCGACCGGCTCGACCTCTATCTGCTCCATTGGCGCGGAAAGTACCCGCTTGCCGAGACGGTGGCGGCTTTCGAAGGGCTGAAGTCGGCCGGCAAGATCCGTCACTGGGGCGTATCCAATCTCGATGCCGGCGACATGGAGGAGCTGCTGGCCGTGCCGGGTGGCGAGGCGGTTGCCGCCAACCAGGTGCTGTACAATCTGTCGCGTCGAGGCATCGAATGGGATTTGCTGCCTGCCATGCAACGGCGCGGCGTGCCGGTGATGGCCTATTCGCCGGTGGAACAGGCGAGACTTCTGAACAACAGGCAGCTTCTGGCGCTCGCTGCCGACCATGGCGTCAGCGGTGCGCAACTGGCGCTTGCCTTCGTGCTTGACCGCGATGGCGTCATAGCCATTCCCAAGTCGGGGCGCGCCGCTCACGTCGAGGACAACTCCAGAGCGCTCGATGTCGTCATGACCGACGAACTGCGCGGAGCCCTCGATGGGCTGTTCCCGCCGCCCCGCCGGGCGACGTCGCTGGAGATGATCTGACGAACGGAACCTTTAAAGGACGCGGTTGTTGCGGCCGCTCCGGCGATAGCCCATAAATCGCCTCTCCGAGATGTTCTGACGGGAAGCCCGCCCTGTGACCGATCCGCGAAGTCTGCCGCCGAAAGACCAGTTGCGCTGGCTGGGCGCCGTACCCTCCGGTCGCGTACCCATTGTTCCGTTGATCGCGGCGGCGCGTTGGTTGCTGCTGCTCGTCGTCATCGCCGGAGTCTACTTCTTCAGCGGCTTCGTCGTTCCGGTACTTGCCGCCCTGGTGATCGGGTTTGCCACTTGGCCGCTGTTTCGCGATCTAACGCGGCTTTGCGACGGCAACACCAAGCTGAGCGCCTCGATCGCCCTGATCTGCATCCTGCTGTTTCTGATCGTGCCGATGCTGGTGGCGGTGAGCTTTGCCCTGGAAGAGTTTCGGGGATGGTTCGGCTGGCTTCTGGAAGCCAACAGGAGCGGCGTCGACGTTCCGCCCTGGATTGCCGCACTACCGATGGTCGGAGATTGGCTGACCGAGCAATGGAACGTGCACGTCGGTCCGCCGGGCGCCATCAGCGAACTCATCCAGATCGTCTCCGGCGCCAACATGGGCAACATCTACCGGGCAGTCATGACGGCCGGTGGCGAGGCCTTCCGACTGCTGCTGATGCTGCTGTTCATGATGATCGCCCTGTTCTTCGTCTACAAGGACGGCAGTGTCCTCGTTGAACAGATCGATCTCGTTGGCGAACGCATTCTGCCGACGCGCTGGGCGCGCATCTCTCGTATCGTTCCGGCCACCATCAGCTCCACCGTGACGGGCATGACTCTGATCGCCATCGGCGAAGGCATCGTTCTCGGTGTCGCCTACTGGATTGCCGGCGTGCCGTCTCCGGCCATATTCGGCGTCATCACCGGCGTCATGGCGCTGATCCCGGGCGGAGCTCCGCTCAGCTTCACCCTGATTTCGATCTACCTCGCGGCCAGTGGGCATCTCGTCGAAGGTGCCGCTCTTTTTACCTGGGGAACGGTCGAGCTGTTCATCGTCGACAAGACGCTGCGGCCACGCCTTGTCGGCGGCCCGATCAAGCTGCCCTTCCTGCCGACCTTTTTCGGCCTCGTGGGCGGCGTGAAGACCATGGGCTTCCTCGGCCTGTTCATCGGTCCGGTTCTGATGGCTTTGCTGGTCGCCATCTGGCGCGAGTGGCTTACGGAACTGCGAGGGGCGGAGGCAAAGCCGCTGGAGCCGCCGAGCGAACCGCCGCTTGCGTGAGGCGAGCGGCCGGCCGACCCGTCCTATTTGAGGGGAATGGCCGTCTGGGCCTTGCCGCGCTGATAGATGTCCGACAGCTTGGCGTATTCCGCCCGAATGGCATCGGCCCGGGCCTGAAATGCCACCCGTGCAGCGTCATCAGATACCGAGATTAGGTCGGCGATATGTTCGCTGTGCCAGAAGGCGTTGCTGCGCTGGTAGCTGCCGGGCTCCAGAGTAAAAACCTCCTGCAATATCCTGAGATCGTGCGGAATGGAGAAGGCGTCCCTGGAGTCTTCATGACTGAAAAAATAGAAGAAGTTGTCGAACCCGGCCCAGGTGATTGCAGACAGGCACATCGAGCAAGGCTCGTGCGTTGACAGGAAAAGCAGATCGCTGGTGCTCGGCCGGTCCTTGAGTTCATAGAAGGTCTTGATGGTGTGGACCTCGCCGTGCCAAAGCGGGTTCTCGGTCTCGTTGTTCGTCCCGGCTAGCACGACGGAATAGTCGCTCTTGTCGAGCAAGGCGGCGCCGAACACCTTGTTTCCGGCGGCAATACCCTCACGCGTCAGTGGCAGTATGTGCCCTTCGATGGCGGCGAGCAGTGCGTCGACCAGCCGTTCCCGTCGTTCTCCAGCCAACTCTGCTCCCCTCCAACGTCTTGAACGTCCGTCGATCATCGCCGGTCCCCTTCGGAAGCACAAGAAGCAACCGCCGAAATCGCCCGCTCGCCCGGCGGTTTGGCTACTGCCGAACGAAATGAGTCTTTGGCTCGCTCAGTCGTTTAAGTGGATGTGCTTGTGCATGTATTCAGGGGGCGAGAGAATTGATGAAAACTACGATTACTGCGACCAGTATTATCCATCCAGCTCATTGCGTGTAGGGGTGGATTCTGTGAACCATGGATTGGTGTGAAAAAGTCGACCAGATGGCCCGCTTGTACGATGATATTCTGACCGTAGGACAAAGATGCCATGCGTTGCGGATTGAATGTAAAGGAGGGGCGGGAGGCCGGCTTTGAAAAGACCGGAGATTTCGGAAATGGGGACAAGGATTCGCACGACCGAGATGTGACGGTTTTACTTGAGCGGATTCGTTTTCTTGGCGACAGGGTGGATGCCCTGATGAACATCCATCATGCATCGATCCTGGTAATTGATCCTCAAAGCGGAAAAATCATCGACGGGAACAACGAGTCCGTCGCGCGCTATGCCGGAAGCCGGGAGCGGCTGCTTTCTATGTCGGTGGACGAGATAAACACGCTCTCCAGATCCGAGATTGCCGCCAGAATGAAGCAGGCTGTCTCCAACCGGCATCACTTCGAGTTCAAGCACAGGCTGGTCAACGGGGTTGTGCAGGACGTCGACGTCTACAGCGGCCCGATCATGTTCGATGGGCGGCAAGCCCTGATATCGTTCATTCATGACGCGACACGGCGCAAGGCGACGGAGCGCAAATTGCATCTGCTCGCCACCACCGATCCCCTGACGAAATGCTCCAATCACAGGCACTTCCTCTCGGGTCTCCGTCGTGAGTTTCGGCTGGCCAGGCGCCGACGGGCCGGGCTGGGCTTCGCAATGGTCGACCTCGATCATTTCAAGCGCATCAACGACACGTTCGGGCACCCGGTTGGTGAGCGCTTGTTGAGACGTGTCGCCGGTGTGCTTCAAAAGCGGCTTTCCGGTCACGGAGCCTTGGGGCGGCTCGGCGGCGAAGAGTTCGGCATCGTCCTGTCGGAAGCAGCCCTCGACCGCGCGGATCGCGTCCTGAACGATCTCAGGACATCGGTGCGCGCCGTTGCCGTCCCGACGGACCGGGGACCGGCTTCGTGCACCATAAGCATCGGCGCGACGCTGCTTTCATCGGACGACTCGAACGAGATGTCGCTCATGAGTCGGGCCGACCAGGCGCTGTATAGCGCCAAGGCGGCAGGCCGCGACCGCGTTGCAGTTTTCTAGCCCGGCATCGTGGTGCGCATGTCGCGCCTAGGCTCGGGCGAGCTCGGATAGAAGTACTGGAAGGGAAAGGGCTCAGGGGTTTCCGTGAGGAAGGAAGTGGCTGGGGTGGCAGGATTCGAACCTACGAATGGCGGAATCAAAATCCGCTGCCTTACCACTTGGCGACACCCCATCCGGCGGCCTCGGCCGCGGTTCGCCCGATATAGCCGCAACGTCGGCGGACTGCAACAACGCCGGCATCATTGAATGGGGAGCGCTTGAGCTTTGATGCCCAGCTTTCCCGGCGTTTCGCGGTGTGTGTCAGGGGGAGCAGAATCCCCGATCCACAAGTGTGATTTTGGGGCTTGCGGAGGCGGGGAGGGGACGCTATACACCGCCCCACCGACGGTTACGGAGTGTAGCGCAGCCTGGTAGCGCACCTGCTTCGGGAGCAGGGGGTCGCGTGTTCAAATCACGCCACTCCGACCATTCTTCCCGCAAATACAGCTAGTTGACGATGGCG
>JAUVXG010000165.1 GCA_030603685.1 Pleomorphomonas sp. | reverse complement strand
GTTATCATCCACTATAACCTCCGTTCTTGACCCACTTTGTGGCCCAAGCACGGAGGTCTCTTTTATACTGTGTAGAACCCATCCAATCCTCCACCATAGGTGGAGGTTTTCTTCTGATGAAACGAAAGCGCGGCGCCCCTTTCGGAACGCCGCGCCATCAAAGTCATCAGCTTCGAGCGATCAGACCTCGGTGCCGATCTTGTCGACTTCGCCGACCGGCACCTCGACGCCCTCGCCGAGGGCATCCTTGCGGCGCTCCTCGAGGATCAGTTCGTCGCGGCGCATGGCCACCTGGCGGATGCGGCTCATCAGCGAGCCGGTACCGGCCGGGATCAGGCGACCGACGATGACGTTCTCCTTGAGGCCCTCGAGCGTGTCGACCTTGCCGTTGACAGCCGCCTCGGTGAGGACGCGGGTGGTCTCCTGGAAGGACGCGGCCGAGATGAAGGAGCGCGTCTGCAGGCTGGCCTTGGTGATGCCGAGCAGGATCGGATGGGCGATCGCCGGGTGCTTGCCTTCGGAGGTCGCCTTCTCGTTGATCTGGTCGAACTCCAGCTTGTCCACCTGGTCGCCGCCCATCAGGTCGGTGTCGCCGCCGTCGGTGACCTCGACCTTCTGCAGCATCTGGCGAACGATCACCTCGATGTGCTTGTCGTTGATCACCACGCCCTGCAACCGGTAGACTTCCTGGATCTCGTTGACGAGGTAGGCGGCCAGCGCCTCCACGCCCTTGATGGCCAGGATGTCGTGCGGCGCGGGATTGCCGTCGACGATGTAATCACCCTTCTCGACCACGTCGCCTTCCTGAAGGTGGAAGTTCTTGGTCTTGGGGATCAGGTACTCGCGCGGCTCAAGGCTGGCGTCGTGCGGCTCGATGAGCACGCGGCGCTTGTTCTTGTAGTCGCGGCCGAAGCGGATCGTGCCATCGATCTCGGCGATGATGGCGTGATCCTTGGGACGACGGGCCTCGAACAGCTCGGCAACGCGCGGCAGACCGCCGGTGATGTCACGCGTCTTGGCGCTTTCGAGCGGGATACGGGCGAGCACGTCGCCGGCATGCACCTTCGAACCCGGCTCCACCGACAGGATGGCGTCGGGGCTGAGCAGGTAGCGGGCGTCGCCACCCTTCTGCGGCTTGCCGATCTTGCCGTTGGCGTCCTTGATGACGATGGCCGGCTTGAGGTCCGACGTACGGGCCGAACCGCGCCAGTCGATGACGACGCGCTTGGTGATGCCGGTGGCCTCGTCGGTGGTCTCCGACACCGAGGCGCCTTCCTGCAGGTCCTCGTAGCCGACGATACCGTCGACGTCGGTCAGCACCGGGCGGGTGTAGGGGTCCCACTCGGCAAGACGCTGGCCGCGCTTGATCTTGTCGCCATCGTCGACGTGCAGACGCGAGCCGTAGACCACGCGATGGGTCGAGCGCTCGTTGCCGGCCTCGTCGACCAGCACCACGGCGAGGTTGCGGCCCATGGCGATGAGCTTGCCCTCACTGTCGCGCACGACGTTGCGGTTGCGGATCTTGACCGTGCCTTCGATGGTCGACTCGATGAACGAGCTATCCACCACCTGCGCCGTGCCACCGATATGGAAGGTGCGCATGGTGAGCTGGGTGCCCGGCTCGCCGATCGACTGGGCGGCGATGACGCCGACGGCCTCGCCCATGTTGACGGGCGTGCCGCGTGCGAGGTCGCGACCGTAGCACTTGGCGCAGACGCCGATCTTGGTGGCGCAGGTCAGCACCGAGCGGATCTTGACCGACTGGATGCCGGCCTTCTCGATACGCTCGACGTCGCGCTCCTCGATCAGCTTGCCCTTCTCGACCACCACTTCGCCGGTTGCGGCGACGGTGACGTCCTCCGCGGCCGTGCGGCCGAGGATACGGGCACCGAGCGTGGCGACGACCTGACCGGCATCGACGATCGCCTGCATGCGGAGGCCCTGGTCCTCGGCGCCGCAGTCGGTCTCGGTGATGATGCAGTCCTGCGCCACGTCGACGAGACGACGGGTGAGGTAACCGGAGTTGGCGGTCTTCAGAGCGGTATCGGCCAGAACCTTACTGGCAC
The DNA here is from genome assembly GCA_030603685.1 of Pleomorphomonas sp. Classification (GTDB taxonomy): domain Bacteria; phylum Pseudomonadota; class Alphaproteobacteria; order Rhizobiales; family Pleomorphomonadaceae; genus Pleomorphomonas. The sequence continues at coordinate 8,335 of JAUVXG010000165.1, read as the reverse complement.
CGTGCGTGGAGTTGAAGTACTCCATCACGCTCAGGCCTTCCTTGAAGTTCGAGATGATCGGCGTCTCGATGATCTCGCCCGACGGCTTGGCCATGAGGCCGCGCATGCCGGCGAGCTGCTTCATCTGGGCCGGCGAACCACGGGCACCGGAATGGCTCATCATGTAGATGGAGTTCATCGGCTTGGTACGGCCGGTGTCGTCCTTCTGCACGGCGGAGATGCGCTTCATCATCTCCTCGGCCACCTTGTCGGTGCACTTGGCCCAGGCGTCGACCACCTTGTTGTACTTCTCGCCCTGGGTGATCAGGCCGTCGGAGTACTGCTGCTCGTAGTCGTTGACCAGCGCCAGCGTCTCGCCGACGAGGTTCGCTTTGGTCTCCGGAATGACCATGTCGTCCTTGCCGAAGGAGATGCCGGCGTTGCAGGCTTCCCTGAAGCCGAGGGCCATGATCTTGTCGCAGAAGATCACCGACTCCTTCTGGCCGCAATGGCGGTAGACCGCGTCGATCATGGCCGAGATCTTCTTCTTGGTCATGAGCTCGTTGCAGAGGTCGTACGGCACGTTGTGGTTCTTGGGCAGCAGCTGGCCGATCATCATGCGGCCCGGCGTGGTCTCGTAGATCTTGGAGACCGGGTTGCCGTCCTTGTCGATGGTCTTGAAGCGGCCTCGTACCTTGGAGTGCAGCGTCACGGCGCCGGTGTCGAGCGCATGCTGCAGCTCGCCGAAATCGGCGAAGGCCATGCCCTCGCCCGGCTCGCCGTCGTTCATGATCGACAGGTAGTAGAGGCCGAGAACGATGTCCTGCGAGGGAACGATGATCGGCGCGCCGTTGGCCGGGTGCAGGATGTTGTTGGTCGACATCATCAGCACGCGGGCTTCGAGCTGGGCTTCGAGGCTCAGCGGCACGTGGACAGCCATCTGGTCGCCGTCGAAGTCGGCGTTGAAGGCCGAGCAGACGAGCGGGTGCAGCTGGATCGCCTTGCCCTCGATCAGGATCGGCTCGAAGGCCTGAATGCCGAGGCGGTGCAGCGTCGGGGCGCGGTTCAGCATGACCGGATGCTCGCGGATCACCTCGTCGAGGATATCCCAGACTTCCGGACGTTCCTTCTCCACCAGCTTCTTGGCCTGCTTCACCGTGGAGGAGAAGCCCTTGGCGTCGAGGCGCGAGTAGATGAACGGCTTGAACAGCTCCAGCGCCATCTTCTTCGGCAGGCCGCACTGATGCAGCTTCATTTCCGGGCCGACCACGATGACCGAACGGCCGGAGTAGTCGACGCGCTTGCCGAGGAGGTTCTGGCGGAAGCGGCCCTGCTTGCCCTTCAGCATGTCGGAGAGCGACTTCAGCGGACGCTTGTTGGCGCCGGTGATGACGCGGCCGCGACGGCCATTGTCGAACAGGGCGTCAACCGACTCCTGAAGCATGCGCTTCTCGTTGCGGATGATGATGTCCGGCGCGCGCAGCTCGATGAGGCGCTTCAGGCGGTTGTTGCGGTTGATGACGCGGCGGTAGAGGTCGTTGAGGTCGGAGGTCGCGAAGCGGCCGCCGTCCAGCGGGACCAGCGGGCGCAGGTCCGGCGGGATGACCGGGATGACGCTCATGACCATCCACTCGGGCTTGTTGCCCGACTGGATGAAGGCCTCGATGATGTTGACGCGCTTGGCGAGCTTCTTCGGCTTCAGCTCGGAGGTCGACTCGGCGATCTCCTGGCGCAGCTTCTCGGCCAGCTTCGGCAGGTCGAGCGACTGCAGGAGTTCGCGGATGGCCTCGGCGCCGATCAGAGCGGTGAAGGTGTCCTCGCCATACTCCTCCTGGGCGCGCATGTAGTCCTCTTCGGTGAGGAGCTGATGCTGCTTGAGAGGCGTGAGGCCCGGCTCGGTGACGACGTAGTTTTCGAAGTAGAGGATGCGCTCAAGGTCCTTGAGCGGCATGTCGAGCAAGAGACCAATGCGGCTCGGCAGCGACTTCAGGAACCAGATGTGGGCGACGGGCGCGGCGAGCTCGATGTGGCCCATGCGCTCGCGACGGACGCGCGACAGCGTGACTTCGACGCCGCACTTCTCGCAGATGACGCCCTTGTACTTCATGCGCTTGTACTTGCCGCACAAGCACTCGTAGTCCTTGATCGGCCCGAAGATGCGGGCGCAGAACAGGCCGTCGCGCTCGGGCTTGAAGGTACGGTAGTTGATGGTCTCGGGCTTCTTGATCTCGCCATAGGACCAGCTGAGGATCTTCTCGGGGGAAGCGAGGGAGATCTTGATCTGGTCGAAGACCTGCACGGGAGCCTGTGCGTTGAAAAGGTTCATGACCTCTTGGTTCATCGGCTCGTTCTCCTGTGATGCAGCCCGACCGCCGTCTGTCCGCCTCGCCGGCGGGGGCCGCATGAAAAATCTCTAAGGCGCTTCTGGCGCCGGGGTTCAGGACGCGCCGAACTGCCGGCGCTTCCGCGCCGACAGCTCAAGGCGTTTCCTTCGTTTAGGCGCGCCGGATCACTCCGCCGCGTCCTGAGGACGCTCGTCCGCGATAACAGCGTGCTCCTTCGAGTTGACCAGCTCGACGTTGAGGCCGAGCGAACGCATCTCCTTGACCAGCACGTTGAAGCTTTCGGGGATGCCGGACTCGAAGGCTTCGTCTCCACGGACGATCGCCTCGTAGACCTTGGTGCGGCCGGCCACGTCGTCCGACTTGACCGTCAGCATCTCCTGCAGCGTGTAGGCCGCGCCGTAGGCTTCGAGCGCCCAGACCTCCATTTCACCGAAGCGCTGGCCACCGAACTGCGCCTTGCCGCCCAGCGGCTGCTGGGTCACGAGGCTGTAGGGGCCGATCGAACGGGCGTGGATCTTGTCGTCCACGAGGTGGTGAAGCTTCAGCATGTAGATGTAGCCGACGGTGACCTTGCGGTCGAAGGGCTCGCCGGTACGGCCATCGTAGAGCACCGACTGGCCGGAGGTGTTCACCCCCGCCTTGGCCAAGAGCTCGTTGATGTCCGGCTCGCGAGCGCCATCGAACACCGGCGTGGCGATCGAGATGCCCTTCTTCACCTGATTGGCGAGCAGCAGGACCTCGTCATCGGTGTACTTGCCGATGTCCTCGGTCTTGGGCGACCCCTTGTAGGTGTCGACCACCAGCTCGCGCAGCGGCTCGATCTCGTTGCTGTGCCGATAGGCCTCCAGCATCTCGCCGATCTTGCGGCCCATGCCGGCGCAGGCCCAACCCAGGTGGGTTTCGAGGATCTGACCGACGTTCATGCGCGAAGGCACGCCGAGCGGGTTCAGCACGATGTCAACATGGGTGCCGTCCTCGAGGAACGGCATGTCTTCCACGGGCACGATGCGCGAGACGACACCCTTGTTGCCGTGACGGCCGGCCATCTTGTCGCCCGGCTGGATCTTGCGCTTCACGGCGACGAAGATCTTGACCATCTTCATGACGCCCGGCGGCAGTTCGTCGCCGCGCTGCAGCTTCTCCACCTTGTCGATGAAGCGCTGCTCGAGCCGCTTGCGGCTCTCGTCATACTGCTTGCGCAGGGCCTCGATCTCGCCCATGGCCTGCTCGCTCTCGAGAGCGAACTGCCACCACTGCGAACGCGGGAACTCCTCGAGCTTCTCCTGGTCGAGGACGGTGTCCTTCTTGAAGCCCTTGGGGCCGCCGACGCCGGTCTTGCCGATCAGCATGCCCATCAGGCGGCCGTAGACGTTACGGTCGAGGATGGCCTGCTCGTCGTCGCGGTCCTTGGCGAGGCGTTCGATCTCCTCGCGCTCGATCGCCATGGCGCGCTCGTCCTTCTCGACGCCGTGGCGGTTGAAGACGCGCACTTCGACGATAGTACCGGTCACGCCCGGCGGCACGCGCAGGGAGGTGTCGCGAACGTCCGAGGCCTTCTCGCCGAAGATGGCGCGCAGAAGCTTCTCTTCCGGCGTCATCGGGCTTTCGCCCTTCGGCGTGATCTTGCCGACCAGGATGTCGCCAGCCTGAACCTCGGCGCCGATGTAGACGATGCCCGCTTCGTCGAGGTTCTTCAGCGCCTCTTCCGACACGTTCGGGATGTCACGGGTGATTTCTTCCGGACCCAGCTTGGTGTCGCGGGCCATCACCTCGAACTCCTCGATGTGGATCGAGGTGAACACGTCTTCGGCGACGATCTTCTCGGAGAGAAGGATCGAGTCCTCGTAGTTGTAGCCGTTCCACGGCATGAACGCGACGAGCACGTTCCGGCCGAGGGCCAGATCGCCGAGGTCGGTCGACGGACCGTCGGCGATGATGTCGCCCTTGGCCACCACGTCGCCGACGCGCACCAGCGGACGCTGGTTGATGCAGGTCGACTGGTTGGAGCGCTGGAACTTCATCAGCCGGTAGATGTCGACGCCCGACTTCGAGGCTTCGAGGTCCTCGGTGGCGCGGATGACGATACGGGTGGCGTCCACCTGGTCGATGACGCCGCCGCGCTTGGCGGCGATCGCGGCGCCCGAGTCACGGGCGACGACCGGCTCCATGCCGGTGCCGACGAACGGCGCCTCGGCGCGGACCAGCGGCACGGCCTGACGCTGCATGTTCGAGCCCATCAGGGCGCGGTTGGCGTCGTCGTTCTCGAGGAACGGGATCAGCGCCGCGGCGACGGACACGACCTGCTTGGGCGACACGTCCATCAGGTCGACGCGCTCCTTGGCGACGGCGGCCGTCTCGCCGGCATGGCGGGAGATGACCATGTCGTTCACGAAGCGGCCTTCCTCGTCGAGGATGGCGTTGGCCTGGGCGACCGTGTACTTGCTCTCTTCCATGGCCGAGAGATAGACGACCTTGTCGGTCACCCGACCGTCCTCGACAATGCGGTACGGGCTTTCGATGAAGCCGTACTTGTTGACGCGGGCGAAGGTGGCGAGCGAGTTGATCAGACCGATGTTCGGGCCTTCCGGCGTCTCGATCGGGCAGATGCGGCCATAGTGCGTGGTGTGAACGTCACGAACCTCGAAGCCGGCGCGCTCGCGGGTCAGACCGCCCGGGCCAAGGGCCGACAGGCGGCGCTTGTGGGTGATCTCCGAAAGCGGGTTGGTCTGGTCCATGAACTGGCTGAGCTGCGACGACCCGAAGAACTCGCGCACGGCGGCGGCCGCCGGCTTGGCGTTGATCAGGTCCTGCGGCATGACCGTGTCGATGTCGACCGAGCTCATGCGCTCCTTGATGGCGCGCTCCATTCGCAGCAGACCGACGCGGTACTGATTTTCCATCAGCTCGCCGACCGAGCGGACGCGACGGTTGCCGAGGTTGTCGATGTCGTCGATCTCGCCCTTGCCGTCGCGCAGCTCGACGAGCGTCTTGATGACGGCCAGGATGTCTTCCTTGCGGAGGACGCGGACGGTGTCCGGGCACTCAAGGTCGAGGCGCATGTTCATCTTGACGCGGCCGACGGCGCTGAGGTCGTAGCGCTCGGCGTCGAAGAACAGCGACTTGAACATCGCCTCGGCGGTGTCGATGGTCGGCGGCTCGCCCGGACGCATGACGCGGTAGATGTCGAACAGGGCGCCCTCGCGGGACTCGTTCTTGTCGACGGCCAGCGTGTTGCGGATGTAGGCGCCGGTGTTGACGTGGTCGATGTCGAGCAGCGGCAGTTCGTCGATGCCGAGATCGGCGAGCATGGCCAGCATCTTGGCGGTGATCTCGTCACCGGCCTCGACGTAGATCTCGCCCGTCTGCATGTTGACGACGTCTTCGGCGATGTAGAGGCCTTCGAGCTCCTCGTCGGTCACCTTGAGAGCCTTGAGGCCCTTCTCGGCGAGCTGACGGGCGGCGCGGGCGGTCAGCTTGCGGCCGGCGCCCACCACGACTTCGCCGGTGTCGGCGTCGATGAGGTCGGCGACCGCCTTCATGCCCTTCATGCGATTGGCATCGTAAGGCATGCGCCAGCCGTCCTTGGCGCGCTCGTAGATGATCTTGTTGTAGAAGGTGTCGAGGATCTCCTCGCCGTCGAGACCGAGGGCGAACATCAGGCTCGTCACCGGAATCTTGCGGCGGCGGTCGATACGCGCGTAGACGATGTCCTTGGCGTCGAACTCGATGTCGAGCCAGGACCCGCGGTACGGGATGATGCGCGCGGCAAACAGCAGCTTGCCCGACGAATGGCTCTTGCCCTTGTCGTGATCGAAAAACACGCCCGGCGAACGGTGCATCTGCGAGACGATGACGCGCTCGGTGCCATTGACGATGAAGGTGCCGTTGTCGGTCATGAGCGGCATGTCGCCCATGTAGACGTCCTGCTCCTTGATGTCCTTGACCGACTTGGCGCCGGTATCCTCGTCGACATCGAACACGATGAGACGCAGCGTCACCTTGAGCGGCGCAGCGAAGGTCATGCCGCGCTGGCGGCACTCATCGACGTCGTACTTCGGCGCTTCGAACTCGTAGCGAACGAACTCGAGAAACGCCGTGCCGGCGAAGTCGGAAATCGGGAACACAGACTTGAAAACGGCCTGGAGGCCCTCCTCGGGACGTCCGCCCTTGGGCTCCTCCACCATGAGGAACTGGTCGTAGGACGCCTTCTGGACCTCGATCAGGTTCGGCATCTCGGCAACTTCCCGGATGTCTCCGAAGAACTTGCGGACACGCCTGCGGCCGTTGAACGTTTGCGCCATTGCTTCCCTCGTACACCGTGATCGGCAGACCGGAACCCTTTGATACGCAACGCTCTCACGCCGCCGAAGGGCTCGGGACAAACCGACCGTCGACCGACAGGCCAAGTCTTTAGCCAATTCGATCCGATTCGGGCCAAAAAAAGGCCATCTCAAAAACAACCGTTGGGCGGCCCGATTTTGTCGAGCCGCCCACCGTCATAAATGTCAGGTCGATTACTTGACGTCGACCTTGGCGCCAGCTTCTTCAAGCTGCTTCTTGATCTTGGCGGCCTCGTCCTTGGCAACGGCCTCCTTGACCGGCTTCGGAGCGCCTTCGACCAGGTCCTTGGCTTCCTTGAGGCCGAGACCGGTGATGGCGCGGACTTCCTTGATCACGTTGATCTTCTTGTCGCCGGCGTCGACGAGGATGACGTCGAACTCGGTCTTCTCTTCCTCAGCGGCGGCCGGAGCGGCACCACCGGCGGCGCCAACGGCGGCGACGGCGACCGGAGCAGCGGCGGACACGCCCCACTTCTCTTCGAGGAGCTTGGACAGCTCGGCGGCTTCCAGGACGGTCAGGGCCGACAGTTCATCGACCAGCTTGGCAAGATCAGCCATTTCACTTCTTCCTTCAGTAACGGTTCGAACCAGATTTTTGTTTCAGGTCGAACGGCCTCACGCCGCTTCGTCCTTCTTGGCATAAGCCCCGAACACGCGGGCCAGCTGGCCCGCGGGTGCCTGCAGGACGCCTGCGATGCGGGTCGCCGGGGTATTGATCATACCCAGCAGCTTGGCGCGCAGTTCGTCCAGCGACGGCAGGCTCGCGAGAGCCTTGACGCCGTTGGCATCGAGGTTGGTCTTGCCGAGGGCACCACCGAGAACAACGAGCTTGTCGTTGGTCTTGGAGTACTCGACAGTGACCTTGGACGCCGCGACCGGATCCGCCGAATAGGCGATGACGGTCGGACCTGTGAACAGGTCGGCAATATGCTCGGCATCGGTGCCTTGAAGAGCAAGCTTGGCGAGGCGGTTCTTGGCGACCTTGACCTTGCCGCCGGCTTCCCTCATGCGGGCGCGATACGCCTGCAGGTCAGCGACGGTAAGGCCTTGGTAGTGGGACACGACGATGACGCCCGCGCCCTTGAACGAGGCGTTGAGTGCGTCGATCAGTTCCCGCTTTTCCGCTCTATCCACGGCCTGTCTCCAGATGAACGACAAGGTTTGCACCCCCGTCGTCAGGTTGCTGTTGCCACGCCTTCGCCCGAGGGCTTGGCGCGACGTTCGCGGCCTGTCCGCCAACCCGTCCCGGAAAACCGGCGTAGCTGGAGGGAAGAGTTCGAACCGGTACTCGTCATGGGAAGAACGGCGGACCGCCCTTCGAATGATACGGATCTCACTCCCGTCTCATGCAGGCCCCGACGTCACCCAGAAGCTGGGATCGGTCCGTTAGGCTTAGGTCTCGGCATATGCCGGACACCCGCAATCTCGGACAGGGTCGGTGCCTCCTTGAGGACGAGTCCTCCGGGAGGCCACCGATCCCGCCGGCCTTGGCCGACGGGAAACTCATCGCTCCTCATCGGAGCCACCGGCCCTGGGGCCGGAATTCATCGTCAGGAAGCGGCGCCGACGGAGCCGACTTCCACCTTCACGCCCGGGCCCATGGTCGAGGAGACCGACAGGCGCTGCAGATAGGTGCCCTTGGCACCCGTCGGCTTGGCCTTCTGGACGGCG
>JAUVXG010000132.1 GCA_030603685.1 Pleomorphomonas sp. | reverse complement strand
GCCGGTGTCGTGCCGTCGCATAGGTCGATCAGGCGGTCGATGTCGACATGACGCCCCACGAAATCGCCAAGCGCTTCGAGCCGACGGGCGAGATCGTCCGTCTCCTCAGCCTGAATGAGGCCGAGGTGCCGCTCCGGCAACGCGACCGCTGTGTCGCGCGGCAACGCACCCAACACGGGGAGACCGAGCGCTTCGATCGCCTCGCCGCAGAGTCGGCGGTGCCGCTCGGAGCCGACGCGATTGAGCACCACGCCAAGGATGGTCAGGCGAGGATCGAGAGTTTTGGCGCCCAGCGCGACGGCGGCAGCGGAGGTCGATTGGCCCGTCACGTCGAGCACCAGCAGCACCTTCAGACCGAGGGCGGCGGCAATGTCGGCCGACGATCCGGTCCGGCCGGACTCGTGACCGACACCGTCGAAAAGACCCATTAGCCCTTCGGCAACCAGCAGGTCGGCGTCCTCGGCCTGCCGGGCGGCGAGTCCCATCACCTGCGCTGGCGTCATCGCCCAGCTGTCGAGGTTGACACCGGGCCGGCCGGCGGCGGCAGCGTGGAAGGCCGGGTCGATGTAGTCGGGGCCACACTTGGCCGGTGCGACCTTCAACCCGCGGCGGGCGAGGGCGGCCATCAGCCCCAGCGACACCGTCGTCTTGCCGGCGCCGGAGCGCACCGATGCGATCAAAAAGCCTTTCATCGCCTCTCACCTTTCCCCTTGACCCGATAGCAGACAGCGTCGACCTTGTCGCCCGAAAGGATCGGGCAGATCTATGGCGGACCTGGACAAGGAAGCGGACGACGGAACGCCGCATCTGAGGCGCGGCTGGACCACCGGCAGCTGCGCCACCGCTGCGACGCGCGCTGCTTTCGAGGGCCTTGTCGCCGGCCATTTCCCCGATCCCGTGACGGTGACTCTGCCGGGGGGGCAGACGCCGGCTTTTGCGCTGGCAACCACCGCTTCCGGCGAAGGCTGGGCGCGGACGGGCGTGGTCAAGGACGCCGGTGATGATCCCGACGTGACCCACGGCGCCCTTGTTCTCGCAACGGTCCGGCCGGCTCCGGCAGGCGCGGGCCTGGTGTTCCGGGCAGGCCCCGGCGTCGGCACCGTCACCCGCCCTGGCCTGCCGCTGGCCGTCGGCGAGCCGGCGATCAATCCGGTGCCACGCGCCATGATCGCCCGAACGCTCGACGAGGCGCGCGTCGCGATCGGCGGCCCCGAAGATGTCGAGGTGGAGATCTCCATCGAGAATGGTGAAAAGCTGGCCGAGCGGACGCTCAACGGCCGGCTCGGCATTATCGGCGGTCTCTCCATCCTCGGCACCACCGGCATCGTCGTGCCCTTCTCCTGCGCCGCCTGGATCGCCTCCATCCAGCGCGGCATCGACGTGGCGCGCGCCTCGGGCTTCATCCATGTCGCCGCCTCGACCGGCAACACGTCGGAACAGGCCGTGAAGGCGCTCCATCGGCTCGACGATGTGCAACTGATCGACATGGGCGACTTCGTCGGCGGCACGCTGAAGTATCTCCGGAAAGCCCCGGTGCCACGGGTGACTCTGGCGCTCGGCTTCGCCAAGGGCGTGAAACTCGGCCAGGGCCTGCTCGACCTTCATTCCAAGCGTGGGTCGGTCGACCTTGCGGCGCTGTCGTCGATCGCCGCCGACCTCGGGAGCAGCGACGAGCTCATTCGGGCCGTTGGCGACGCCAACACCGCCCTGGAGGCGCTGATGCTTTGCCGCGACGCCGGCATTCCCATCGCCGACGCGGTGGCCGAGCGCGGCTTTGCGACTGCCGCTACAGTGGTCGCCGGCAGCGGCATGGAACTGGAGGTCGTGCTCTTCGATCGAAACGGCGGGCTACTTGCCAGCACCGGTTTCAGACAAGTCTAGGCCTCATCCTCCCCGGCCCGCGAGTCGCGGCCTCGGAACCGGCGCTGATAATCGGCCGAGTAGAGAGCGCTCGCCCTGAACTCCTCGGCGCCGAGCACCTTGCCCACCAGGATGAGCGCCGTGCGCTCCATCGGCGCATTCTGCAGTTCGCCGAGAATGGTGGCCAGCGTTCCCTTGACGATCCGCTCGTCGGGCCAGCTCGCCCGGTAGACGACGGCGACTGGGCAGTCGGCGCCATAGTAGGGAACGAGTTCCTCGACGATGCGATCGAGGACGTGGATGGAAAGGTGCAGGGCGAGCGTCGCACCGGTGGCGGCGAAAGCAGACAGCTTTTCCTTTTCCGGCATGGCGGAGGCGCGGCCGGACGTGCGCGTCAGCACCAGGGATTGGCCGACTTCCGGCAATGTCAGCTCGCGCCCCAACGCCGCCGCCGCTGCGGCAAAGGCCGGCACGCCAGGCGTTACCGTGTAGGGAATGGCGTGCTTTTCAAGAAGACGGATCTGCTCGCCGAGGGCGCTCCACACCGAAAGGTCGCCGGAATGGAGACGGGCCACATCCTGGCCATTCCGAACCGCCCGAAGATATTCCGCCTCGATCTCTTCGAGCGACAATGGCGCCGTGTCGACAATGCGTGCGCCTTCTGGGCAATGGGCCAGTATGGCCGGCGGAATCAGCGAACCGGCATAGAGGCAAACGGGAGAGGCCGCGATCAGGTCACGGCCGCGTAGCGTCAGAAGGTCGGGCGCGCCAGGGCCGGCGCCAATGAAATGCACGGTCATTCCAGAATCTCCTCGGCCACCGCGACCGTGATGCCCTCCTCGGCACGGCGCGGAACGATCAGGTGGGCATGGCCGGCGAAAGCGGCGAGCGCGGCGGCTTCCGCCACCGATGGGAGGCCGAAGCGGGCGAGCGCGGCGGATGACGGCGTGGCAATCCGGTCGGCCATGGCGGCGAGCGCCTCGCGGGACAGAAAAACGAGCGGCAACGCGAGGCTCTCGGCTGCCTCGCGCAGTCCGGCTTCGCCGAGCTTGTCCTCAATGGTGAAAAGGCCAATGGCGGGTGCCAAACCGGTTGTCGCAGCCCCGATCAGCCGGACGATCGGCTCAGCCGGAATGCCCTGGCGGCATCCGACACCAATGGCCATCCGGCCGCTCACGGCTTCACCCAGGCCCATTGGACCACAGGCAAGGCCGGCCGCAGCGCATGGAAGCCGCCAATGCGGTCGAGTCGAGAGATGGCAATCTGCGTGAGCTCGCCGCCGAGCCGCGCCTGCAAGGCAAAGACGTCGGCTGTCGTTTCCACGGTGACGGCATTGATGACCAGCCGCCCGCCCGCTGTCAGCCGATCGACACAGGCGTCGACGACGCCGGGATCGCCCGAACCACCCCCGATGAAGATCGCGTCGGGATCGGGGAGCGCATCGACGCCGGAAGGCGCTTTCGCTTCGATCACTCGAAGGTCCGGCACACCGAAGCTCAGGGCGTTGCGCATGATGCGAGCGGCGCGCGTTGCGTCTTCCTCGACGGCAAAGGCGCGCAGCGACGGATCCGAAAGCATCCACTCGATGGCGACGGAGCCCGAACCGGCGCCGATGTCCCACAGCGTCTCGCCGCGCGTCGGCCTCAGCGCGGCGACGGTGAGCGCCCTGATTTCCCGTTTGGAGATCTGGCCGTCGTGTTCGAACCAATCGTCCGGCAGCCCGGGCGTGAATGGAATAACGCGGGCGTTCGGACCACCCTCGACCTCGACGGCAACGAGGTTGAGCGGATCGATATCATCAATGTCAAAGGCATCGGCGAAGGCGGAGCGGCGGCGCTCCCTGAGACCGCCCATCGCTTCGAGCACGGTGAGGCGGCTCTTGCCGAGGCCGCGCGTCGCCAGCAGAGCGGCGAGTTTTGCCGGCGTCGTACCGTCCCAGGACAGCGCCAAGAGGCGCGCACCGGGCTGGACATGCGGCAGAACACGCTCGAGCGCCCTGCCGTGCAGACTGATGCGGACGACATCCTGCCCCGGCCAGCCGAGCCGGGCGGCGGCCAAGGCAAAGGCGGAGGGCGCCGGCAGGACGATCATTTCGCGAGGGTCGACGGTCTCGGCCAGAAGCGAACCCACGCCATAGAAGAAGGGGTCACCGGACGCGAGCACCGCCACCGGACTTCCGCGCCGGGCCAGGATGGCCGGAAAAGCGTCCTTGAGCGGCGACGGCCAAGCGAGGGAGATCGCCGGATCTGCCTTGATGAGATCGAGATGACGACGGCCACCTACGATGAAACCCGCTTGTGCGATGGCAGAAACTGCCGCAGGAGAGAGACCGTCGAGACCGTCCTCTCCGAGGCCGACGATCGTCAGCCAGGGTGAAAGGGAGGTTTCAGCCATGGGGGACTCCGCAAGACCGATGCGCATTCTCGTCCTGGGTGGGACCACCGAGGCCTCGCGCCTCTCCGAGCGGCTGCAAAAGCGCCAGGATATCTGGGCGCTGCTGTCGCTGGCCGGCCGTACCCATGAACCGGCGGCGCAGGCGCTCAACACCCGCGTTGGCGGCTTTGGCGGCATTGACGGGCTCGCGGCTTTCCTTCGCGACCAGCAGATCAGCCTTCTGATCGACGCCACCCATCCCTTCGCCGCCCGCATCTCCGCCAATGCCGTGGCGGCCAGCGAGATGACCGGCGTGCCACTCATCCGCTATACACGCGAGCCGTGGAGGCCGGTGCCGGGCGATAACTGGCTGGAAGTTCCCGACCTCGATTCTGCCTGCGCGGCGCTCGGTCCCGAGCCGAAGTGCGTCTTTCTCACCGTCGGCCGGCTCGGCCTTGCCGCCTTCGAGGCCGCGCCGCAGCATCACTATGTCGTCCGCTCCATAGACCCGCCGCACGAGCTCAACCTTCCGGACTACCGGCTGCTGCTCGAGCGCGGGCCGTTCGACGAGGAATCGCAGGCCCGACTGATGCAGGCCGAAGGCGTGGAGATCATGGTCACCAAGAATGCCGGCGGCGACGCTACTTATGGCAAGGTCGCGGCGGCTCGACGTCTGGGGCTGCCGGTGATCATGGTGGCGCCGCCCGAACCGGTGACCGTCACCACCTATCACGAGCTCGACGACGTGATGGCGGACATCATGGCGCGGCTTGCTCATGTCGCCCCTCCCCTCGCCTGACGCGGGCTGAGAATCCAGGGCGTTCCGTCCGCCCGGTCGATCAACCGGCTTTCGGATGAGCCGATGATGACCATCGTCGCCATGTCGACGATGGACGGGTCGGCCTCGGCGAGCGTCGTCACGACGATCCGCTCGTCCGGTCGACCGACGGCCCGAGCGAAGGCAACCGGCGTCGCACCGGCTTTCAGACCACGCAGAAGCTCGAAAGCGTCGAAGATACGGGTCGGTCGTGCCTTGGACGCCGGATTGTAGAGGGCGATGACGAAGTCGCCTTCAGCGGCCGCCCGAAGCCGCCTTTCGACCAGCGCCCAGGGCTTGAGGTTGTCGGACAGCGAGATGGCGCAGAAATCGTGACCGAGCGGTGCGCCAAGCCGGGCCGCGGCAGCCTGCATGGCGGAAACGCCGGGCATAACGGTAACCGGCAGGTGGCGGGCGGTTTCGTCGGCCTCCACCGCTTCGACGACGGCCGCCGCCATGGCGAAGACGCCGGGGTCTCCCCCCGAAACCACCGCGACGATGCGACCGGCGCGAGCGAGATCGATGGCGAAGCGCGCCCGTTCCAGCTCGACACGATTGTCGCTGCCATGGCGCGCCTGGCCGGGCCGTTCCGGACAGCGGGCGATATAGGGCTCGTAGCCGACGAGGTCGGTCGCCCGTTCGAGCGCGGCGCTCACCTCCGGCGTTCGCCACATCTCGGGGCCAGGTCCGAGACCGACCACCAGAATCTCGCCCGTTTCGCTCATGGCCGCCGCCCTTCGCCGCCGATCAGAATCAGCGAGAAGTAAGGCGAGGCGTCGTCGGTCTTTCCGGCAAGCGGCAGCACGATCTCGCCTTCCATCGAGCCGCGCTCGATGTAGATGGCGCGATGGGCGAGACCGGCCCGGGCGATGGCCCGCCTGACCTTCGGGAAGTTGGAGCCGAGCTTCATGATCACCGCAGCGTCTGCGCCCTGGAGGCGGGCAGCAAGATCGTCTTCGGCGAGCGTGCCGGGCAGCACGGCCAGAACGTCGTCGCCCCAGGTCATCGGCAGGCCGGCGGCCGAGGCACAGCCGGAGAAGCCGGTGACGCCCGGCGTGATCCGGACCGGGAAGCGGTCCTTGAGGCGTATGTAGAGATGCATGAAGGAGCCGTAGAACAGCGGGTCACCCTCGGCGATCAGCACCACGTCGCGCCCGGCCGCCAAATGCGCCGCCAGCGCCTCGGCCGCCTCGGCATAGAAACCGCCGACCTCCCGCACATAGAGCGGATCGGCAAAGCTCATCTCGGTGGTGAGCGGGTAGTGGAGCGGCAACTCCTCGGTGCCCGGCCGCACATAGGCGTCGACGATGGTGCGCGCGTGGCCGCGCCGGCCCTTCTTGGCGAAATAGGCAAGAACGGGCGCCGAACCGATCAGCCTTGCCGCCCGGACGGTGACCAGTTCGGGATCACCGGGACCGACACCGACACCGTGAAGCGTTCCAGGGGTGGTCATTCGCGGTCGCTCGCCAGCGCGTTGACGGCAGCGGCGGCCATGGCCGAACCGCCTTTCCGCCCGCGCACCACAATATAGGGCACCCGACCATCCGATATCAGCGTTTCCTTGGATTCGGCGGCGCCGACGAAGCCGACCGGCATGCCGATCACCGCCGCCGGCCTGGGAGCGCCGGCGTCCAGCATCTCGAACAGATGGAAAAGCGCGGTGGGCGCGTTGCCGATGGCGACGACGGCCCCCTTGAGGCGATCGCCCCACAGCATCATGGCCGCCGCCGTGCGGGTGTTGCCAATGGTCAGCGCCAGCGTCGGAACGGAGGGGTCGTCGAGCGTGCAGATCACCTCATTGCTCGCCGGCAGACGGGCACGTGTGATGCCGTTGGCCACCATGCGGGAATCGCAGATCACCGGTGCGCCGGCTTCCAGCGCCGCCTTCGCTGCGGCCACGGCGCCGGGGCCGAAGGCGAGATCAGAAGCCACCTCCACCATGCCGGCGGCGTGGATGACACGGACGGCCACCTTTTCCTCTTCCGGCGGGAAACGCGCGAGATCGGCCTCTGCCCGGATGATGGCGAAGGAGCGGCGGTAGATTTCCGCACCGTCGCGGATGTAGTCGTAGCTCATTTTTCAAATGTCCCAGAACGGAAAAGCGCCTCGACCGCCTCGGGTGAAAGACCCGCGTGGCAAGGTGGATCGGTTGGCCTGCCGTCTAGCACGAGGTCGAGGCCGCCGTCACGGCCGACCAAGGTGACGGCGTGGGCGGCGGAACTGGCGCAGCCCTTTTCGCAGCCCGAAACGTGCAGCCAGGTGCCATGGGCGTCGGGCTTCAGCGCTGCAAGACGGCGAGCGAGGCCGCGCGTCTCGATGGTCGCCGAACCGCAAGCGGGCGCACCAGGGCAAGCGGCGACGGCAAGGAGCGGATCGTCGGGTTGGGTGATCAAGCCGGCTTTGGCGAGGCGCGGCAGGACACTGACCGAAACGCCGGGCAACAGGACGGCTCGGAAGGGCGTCAGCCGCAGATCGGATGCGGAGAGGTCGGCAAGAAGATGAAGCTGATCGGCCGAGAGCCGACCGAAGGGCAGGCCGACGCC
Source organism: Pleomorphomonas sp. (assembly GCA_030603685.1). Classification (GTDB taxonomy): domain Bacteria; phylum Pseudomonadota; class Alphaproteobacteria; order Rhizobiales; family Pleomorphomonadaceae; genus Pleomorphomonas. Next base: position 5,783 of record JAUVXG010000132.1, on the reverse strand, counting down.
GACGTGGGTCGGGAACGCACCGATCAGCGGGGCAACATCCGAACGGGGAACCAGCATAACGCTTTCCCGTCCGAGGCCGGCGGCGGCAAAAATGGCCTCGGCGCCGACATGACGGACCAACGCTGCCATGCGGCGCGGTGGCGGATCGATGCGTGATGTCAGATCGAGAAAGGCGTGAGCGAGCCGGAGAGCGCCGGCCACCGCATCTTCGGTTCGAATCAGGATCCCTTGGGAATCGCCCCCGAGCGAAACGGCGACCCCATCCTGCAGGAGCCGCAGGCGTATGTCGGCGGACACGCCGGTGAGGCCAAAGCATCCGCCATCGTCGATCGAGAAGCCAAACTTGCCGGGCAGCAGACGAAGAGACGCGTCGGCAACCAGTGCCGCTTCCAGCTGTTTCGCCAGCGCGAAGGCATCGCCTCGGGCCATCTCGTCGAGATCGGACAGCGGAGAGGCGACCACGTTGCGCACCGCCTCGGCGCCGGCGTCCGCATCAAGAAGGCCGAGTGCCGCGAGTTCAGCCTCGACGACCGAGAAGTCGCCTTCGCGAATGCCCCGAAGCTGCAAGCCACCACGCCGGCCGAGGTCGAGCTCGCCATTTCCGTGGCGGCGAGCGATGCCGGCAATGGCGCGCGCCGGCTCCGGCGCAAGACGCCCGCCGCTGATCCGGAGGCGCAGGATCAATCCGTCGCCGCTCCGCATGGGGCGACGCGCGCCGGGACACCAGCCACGGATGAGGGCTTGGTTCATTCGAGGCGCGCCTCCGTTTCGGCGAGACGGGCGGCCACCGAGTTGCGGCGAAGCACCCAGGCGCCCCGGTCGATCACTTTCCTCAAGCGTTGGAGCGCGTCGCGAACGGCGGCAGGGTTGGCATCGACCAGGAAGTCACGCACCCGGTCGTCACCGAAGGTGGCATCGAACAGCCGGTCGAAATGCCGGAAGTCGACCGCGTTCGACAACGCCGCAAAGGCGCAGAGATTGGCGACCGCCTCGCAGATTTCGGCAGCGCCGCGATGACCGTGGCGCATCTGCCCGGCGATCCAGCGCGGATTGGCGGCGCGGCCGTGGATGACGCGGCCGATTTCCTCGCTGAGGCTGCGTGCTTTCGGCGCGTCGCCGGTGGTGTCGACGTGATAGAGCGCTGCCCGGCCGCCGAGTGCTTGCGATGCAGCCGCAAAGCCGCCCTCATGGGCGGGGAAGGCGTCGTTGGACAGAAGGTCCTGACCGTCGAGATCCTGAACATGCACGAAGGCATCGGCGGCGGCCACGCGCGCTGCAAACCCCTCAGCGTCGGCCGCCTCTCCATCGGTTGCGTAAGCATAACCAGAGGCGGAGAGGTAGGCGTCGGCGAGCGCTCTCCGGTCGGCAGAGAGATCGTCCGGCGCCATTTCGCCGAGGCCGCTGCCGAAAGCGCCGGGCGCCGCGCCATAGACGCGAGATGGCGCTAGCTCGCGCCTTGCGGCGAGAGGATTGGTTTCCGCGTCCTCATCGAGCGCCGCCACCGCCTTCACCGCTTGGTCGAACAGCGCGATTTGCCCGGGAAAGACGTCACGGAACAGGCCCGAAACGCGTAACGTCACATCGACGCGCGGCCGGCCGAGCCGGGCAGGTGACAGCACGGTGAAGCCGGAGACGCGGCCGGAGGCGGCGTCCCAGGTCGGCCGAACGCCCAGAAGCGCCAGGGCCTGCGCAATGTCGTCGCCTCCGGTGCGCATCGACGCCGATGCCCATACGTCGAGCACGATGGACTTCGGCCAGTCGCCGTGGTCTTCGGCATAGCGCGCGACGACCTCTTCGGCCGTGCGGGCCCCGATTTCCATGGCCGTGCGCGTCGGCACGGCGCGCGGATCGATGGCGTAAAGGTTGCGCCCGGTCGGCAACACGTCGAGCCGCCTCGGCCCCGGTGCGCCGGAAGGGCCCGGCGCCACGCGCCGGCCGTCCAGCGCGGCCAGCAATCCCTCGCGCTCGGTATCGGCGGAAGCCAGGAAAGCGCCAGCAGCGGCGAGATCGCCGCCGAGTGCCTCGAGATGAGCGGCAACGCGAGCTTCGTCCGGCGCGCGGCCGAACACATGCAGGCCGTCGGCGATGCGCATGTCCTTGACGTCGCAGATCCAGGCGTCGAGGCGCGCCAGCTTGTCGGCCGGATCGAGATCGGCCGAGAGGCCGGCCGCCTCGGCGATGCCCGCCGCTTCCGCCTTGTCGGTCAGCACCGCGGCAAGATGTTTGGCCCGCCGCGGATCAAGCGCCTGCGCGTTGGCAAACTCGTCCACCAGCATCTCGATGTCGGCGATATCGCCATAGGCACCAGCACGGGTGAGCGGCGGGGTCAGGTGCCCGAGGGTGACGGCCGCAATGCGGCGCTTGGCCTGGGCCGCCTCGCCAGGGTTGTTGACGATGAACGGATAAATGACTGGCAGACCACCCGTGAGTGCCGCCGGCGCGCAATCGTCCGAAAGGCCAGCCGCCTTGCCCGGCAGCCATTCGAGTGTGCCATGGGTGCCGAGATGGACCATGGCGTGAGCGTCGAAACCATGCCGGAGCCAAAGATAGAAGGCGGCGTAGGCGTGGCGCGGGGCAAGGTTGGGGTCGTGATGATCGGTAGCCCGGCTATCGGATCGGCCGCGGTCGGGCTGCACGGCGATGACGAGATTGCCGGCGACGATCGCGGCGAGACGGAAAGCGCCGTTGTCGACCAGCGGGTCGGCTTCCGGCGCGCCCCAGGCCGCCGTCATGGAGGCGCGCAGCCCCTCTGGCAGCTTGGCAAACCAGCCGCGATAGGCGGCCAGCGGAATGTCGACGGTCGCCGTTCCACTCTCCAGCGCGACGATCAGGGCCTTTTCGCCGGGGAGCGCCTCGATCCGATAGCCGGCGGCCCTGAGATCGTCGGCAATGGCGATCAGCGATGCCGGTCCGTCGAGCCCGACGGCGTAGGCCGTGCGTCCGCTCTTGCCGGAATAGTTGGACAGCACCAAGCCGATGCGGCGATCGGCGCGCGGCGTTCGCCTGAGCCGCGTCCAGCCATCGACGAGCCTCACGAGGCGGGCGATACCGCCTGCATCCGGCCGGTGACGGATCGGTGTGTATTCTAAGGCCTCTGCACGATCGGTTGGCGCCTTGAAGCTGATCACCGGGCCGTCGAGGCGACCGTCGACCTCTGGCAGCACCACGCTCATGGCAAGATCGGTGGCCGACAGGCCGCGCGACGATGTCGCCCAGGCCTCCTGCGACAGGGTGGAAAGGGGCGCCTGGATCACCGGCACGTCGGCATTGTCGAGAATCGTGGAGCCATCATCGCGGCGGGCGGAAAAGGCAGTGCAATTGACGATGGCGTCGGGCTTGAAGGCGGCGATGGCATCGGTGAGCGGGCTAGCAACCTCAGGATCCTTCAGCGACGTGACCCAGACCGGCAACACGGCGAAGCCGGCCGCTGCCAGCGCCTCGGCCACCGCCGCGATCGGCGCGGCATCACCTGCATTGACGAGCGCGCGATAGCCGACCACGAGCACCCGCCGGTCACCATTGCCTTCCGCGTCCGGGAAGGCACCAAAGGCGGGCTGCGGTGCCGGTTCCTCCCAAGTCGTGTCGCATCCCAGGCGGGCCGTGATGAAGGCGAGTGCGGCGGCGACATTGTCGGGACCACCAAAGGCGAACCAGCGTTCGAGAAGACCAAGGTCTTCAGGCGGAAGCGTCGACGCCTCGGCAAGCCGCGGATCGGGCCGATCATCGCCCGGAATCATTGCCAGGTGAATGCCCTTGGAGCGCGCGAGCATGGCGAGTTCGTCGACGCCATAGCGCCAGTAGTCGGCGCCGCCCAAAAGCCGCACCAGCACGAAGCGCGCCTTTGCGGCCACTTTTTCAAGATAGAGATCGACAGAGTAGGGATGACGCAAGGCGGCAAGCGAGGCGAGGCGGAGGCTCGGCGCCCCGGAACCGAGCCGACCATGCACGTCGGCGACGAGGCCGAGATCGCTGTCGGAAAAGGACAGCACCACGATGTCGGCCGGAGTCTGGCCGAGATCGACCGCGGCGACGCTGTCGTCGAGCGAACGGATCTGTTCGGCCAGAATGTGCACGGTCGTCTTCCTCTGATCAGGCGAGAGCGGCGCGGATGGCCGCTTCGTCGATGCCCTTTTCGCCGATCACCACCAGCGCGCTGCGGCGCGGACCGGCGGGCCACGGTCGATCGAAGGCATGGCGGAAACGACCGCCGACGCCCTGCACCAGAAGGCGCATCGGCTTGCCGGCAACTTCCACGAAGCCCTTGATGCGCAGGATGTCGTGCGCCTCGGCCACCGCCTTCAGCCGAGCGATCAGGCTGTCCGGATCGACGGCGGCGCCGATCTCGACGGCGAAGGTCGAGAAATCGTCATGGTCATGATCGCCGAGGCCATCGTGGTGGCTTGGGCGACTGGAAAGGTCGTCCTCGGCGGCAGCGGCAATGCCGAGCAGGATCTCCGGGGCGATTTCGCCCTCCGACGTCGGCACGATGCGGACCGCCTTCGGCAATGAAGCCTCGATATCACCGGAAACGCGAGCCAGCTCGTCGGCGGCGAGAAGATCGGCCTTGTTGAGCACGACCAGATCGGCCGCGAGAAGCTGATCCTCGTAGACCTCTTCAAGCGGATTGTCGTGATCGACCGACGGATCGTCCTGCCGCTGCGCGAGCACGGCCTCGGGATCGTCGGCGAAGCGTCCGGCGGCCACGGCGGCAGCGTCCACCACGGCGATGACGCCATCCACCGTGAGGCGGGCGCGCACGTCGGGCCAGTCGAAGGCCTTGATCAGCGGCTTGGGCAGCGCAAGGCCGGACGTTTCGACGATGATGTGGTCCGGACGGCGATCCCCCTTGGTCAGCGCCTCGATGGCCGGCAGAAAATCGTCGGCGACCGTGCAGCAGAGACAGCCATTGGCGAGCTCGACGATGGCGTCCTCCGGACAATCCGCCACACCGCAGGATTTCAGGATATCGCCATCGACGCCGACATCGCCGAACTCGTTGACGATCAGCGCGAGGCGGCGGCCGCCGGAGCGCTCGATGACGTGGCGGATCAGGGTCGTCTTGCCGGACCCGAGAAAGCCGGTGACGATGGTGACGGGGATTTTCGGCTGGGCATTCATCGGCGGGTCTCCGGCTGAGGCGGGATGCGGGCAACGAGGCCCGATTTCAGAAGTGGCGGACGCTCGCGCCAGGGCACGCGCCCATCTTCGCTCGCGGCGTAGCGCTCGACAGCATCGATCACCTCATCGGGATCAATGGCATCGGCGGCGATGTAGGTCCACTTGTTGGGGGCGGCGAAGGCGACGGTCACCGGCCGTCTGCAGACAGAAAGGCATTCGACGCCAGAAAGACGGATATCGCCTTGCCCATCGAGCCGGGCGGCAAGGGCGGCATGAAGACGGGCTCCCGCCCGGAGGGTGTCGTCGTCGCCCGCCGCGCGGCAGGCAAGGCAGACATGCAGCGTGACCGGATGCGCCGTCATGGCCGGCACTCCGGAAACGTCGAAAAGCGGCAGCGGGAAGCTGCCGGGGCAAGCGTCATGATCTCTCGTCCTTTCCCGCCCCACCGGCGGTCCTGACATGCGCGCGCGGCGGCAGGTCTCCTGGCTCGCGGTTCGTCGCCGGATGCGGCCTTCCCGATCTTGAGATCAGTGGCACGCTGAGCATCCGGCTCGCCGCTCACAGTTGCGGGGGCAGCCGCGGCTTTCGGTCTCCCGATTCCGCGTTCCCTCTTTCGCCCTCCTCCGGGAGGAGGGACCGTCGCGCCGGGCCATTTGCGGCTTGTT
>JAUVXG010000267.1 GCA_030603685.1 Pleomorphomonas sp. | reverse complement strand
TGTGGCCCCTATCGCGCGCCCATCCCACCGGAGCCCGATACCAACCCCTCGCCCCGTCCTGCCTGAGGTCCTGGCCTTCGCCAGGATGACGGGAGAGTGATGGGAGCGGGAGTGTCTTCCGGCCGCCGAACTGACACCGGAAACACGCCGCATCTCCTTGTTTCATATCCATTTCCTGTCATCCTCGCGAAGGCGAGGACCTCAGGACGAGAAATCTCCCCGGCCCATATCAAGCTCCTTGAACCAAGGGAGCCCGTCCGTTCAAGCCAAAGCCGGCGTGTCGCCTTGCGCCACCCTTGCTCTCAGCTCGGCCAGCCCTTCCTCCCAGCCGATGACCGGCAGATAGCCAAGCTCCCGTTTCGCCTTGGAGATATCGAGCGTGATCTCGACGGCGCTCGTCGCAAACTCCTGAAAGCTCAGCGGCCCGCGCAGACGACCTCCGGACAGGCGATAGAGACCGTCGCTCGCCCGAGCCAACAGGCGCAATACGGCGCGCGGCACCGACTTGTCGGGGGGCGAGAGCCCCTGTGTCGCGAGCAGCCCCGTCACGGTCTCCCTGAACGGTCGGGCCGGGCCGTCGCTGACATGATAGATTTCGCCGGCCCGCCCATGGGTGAGCGCCAGATCGACCGCATGGCACAGATTGCCGACATGCGTCGTCGAGGACAGGTAATCGCCGCCGGAAATCCAGGCGAATTGTCCGCTTCGCACCATGGCCGCGAGCGTCGGCAGGGCTGTGGTGTCGTCGCGCCCCCAGATCATGCGGGGTCGCAGGACGATCACGGCCATGGCGTCGCCGTTCCCGTCCAGCGCGACCTTCTCCGCTTCGGCCTTGCCGGCGGAATAGGCGCCCGCGTGACGGACCGGCACGGGATGGTCCTCGTGAACGTTGCGCAGGGGATGGCCGTCCTGCAGCACGGAGTCCGAACTGATGTGCACAAGGCGTTTGATGCCGGCAGCAGAAGCGGCGGCGACGACGGCTTCGGTGCCACGGACGTTGTCTTCACGAGCACCACGCCCGGGCCCGTGGTCGAGGTTGGCGGCCGCATGGACGAGGTCCGTCGCCCCGGTCATGAGCGGCGAGAGGTCGTCGCGCCGCATGTCGCCTCGAACCGCCGTCGCCCCCAGTTCGGTGACGACCGCCGCGCTTTCCTCACTGCGGGCGAGCCCCGTCACCCGATGTCCGGCGCTGGTGAAGTGGCGAATGAGGTTTCGCCCGACATAGCCGCTGGCGCCGGTGACGAAGACATGCCGTTCAGTCACCCGAGCTCTCCTCGATGAGCGTGCCCTTCTGGGCAAGCGTCGCTATGTCGTCGAGGATGTCGGCGCGTTCGGCCTCGCTCCAGGCAACCAGCTGCATGTGCTGTTGGAACTTCAATCCTTCGAGCGCAAGCCACGCCAGCCGCGTCGTGCGGGCGTCGGCGGCCGCCTCGATCAGCCCCGCGCGCACTGTCTCCTGGTTCGAGCGAAACGCGCCGCGAAGCGCTTCGTCCTGCATCAGCGCGGAGATCAGTCCGAGGACGGCGGCGTTGCCTCCGTCGCCCCATTGCATCCGCCTGGCCGCTTCGATCCTGCCGAGCAGCGGCGCATCCGGCTCTCCGGCGAACTGCCCTTCGCAACTCGCGTTGAAGGCGTTGTCCGCCTCGATCGTCCTGGCGACGAGGGCGGCCAGAAGATCGCGCTTGCTGGTGTGCTCATAAAGCACCGTGGCCTTGGAAACCCCGGCCTCTTTCGCAACGACGCCGAGGCTCAGCACGCCGTCGCGGGCAATGACGCGTTCCACGGCGTCCAGAATATCGTCCTGATCATGGATGCGGGGCCGGGGCACGCAAGCCTCCTGTTTATTTCCGAACGTTCGGAAATAAACAGGAGGCCATTGAACTGTCAACGGATCGCCTGCCACCGGTCGCGCTATTCCGCCTCCGACCAGTGAGGATAGGTGACATAGGCGGTCAGCGCGCCCTCGGCATGAGAGCGGATGATCACGTCGTTCCCCTTCGGCATGTAGATGATCTCGCCGGGACCGGCGGTCAGGGTCTCGCCATCGGCTTCGACCGAGACCCTTCCTTCCAGCACCACCATGACGTCGTCGACGACGATGGTGGTCTCCAACACCTGGTCGGGGCCGTACCGTCCATACCCGACTGTAACAGGGCCTCCTTGCCGTTGATCCGCCAGGTTCGCGGCGAAGATATCGGCGTCCTGTCCGGGCGAGCGCTCGAATACGGCGTCGGCCGGTTCAAACCTGAGGACTTTCATGTCTTTCCTTTCTGCGTTTTGGTTCGATCGGAAGGTGAACGCGGTCGCGACCGATGCCGCCAGTCATTGGTCAACCGCGACGAAGGCTTTCGGTTTCGAGTTGGCGGGCGGCATGGCTGGCGCGCAGGAACTCGGTCGGCGTTTTCGGCTTGCGACCGAGGAGTTTCTCCAGATCGCCGGTCTCTCCGTCCCACTCCCCGGCGTTGACGCCCTCCACCCATTTCAGCATGAAACCGGCAGCCGGCTCGGGCAGTCCCAGCGACACCAGCTGGGCCACGTAATCCTGCTCCGAAACGGCGCGGAACGGCACGGGCTTGCCGCTGATCTCCGTGAGAATGCGCGCGATATCGGCAAAGGATACGGCCGGACCGCCGTAGAGCGCGTAGTCCCCGTACGCATGCCCGTCTTCGCTCAGCACGACGGCGTGCGCTTCGGCCAGATCCTCGCGGCTGGCGTAGGCCGCCTTGCCCGACCCGGCCGGTGCACGGACTCCCGTCTCCAGGGGATGTCCGCCCGCATAGGTCTCAATCGTCTCGAGAAAGGGCGGATGACGCACCAGCGTGTAAATGAGGCCGGAGGACTTCAATCTGTCCTCCACGAAGCGATCCTCTTCGGTGACCTGCGGCAAGCGGAAGGCGGAGCCCGCCTTATGGATGATCGGCATGTAGACGATGTGCTGGACGCCGGCCTGCCATGCCGCATTGATGACGTTCTCGTGCTGGGTATTGCGATCGGTGAAGGCCGTGGCGGACACCATCATCACCTTGTCGATCCCCTTGAACGCGCGCACCAGCCCCTCGTCATCGAAGTAGTCGCCTTGGCGAATCTCGATTCCCTTGGCGGCAAGATCCGCCGCTTTGGCCGGCTCGCGCGCGAGGCCGACGAGATCGTTGGCGGGCGCCCGGTTCAGAAGACGATCGAGGGTCAGGCGGCCGATGTTGCCGGTGGCGCCGGTGACGAGGATCTTGGTCATGGATCTCCCTTTCGGTTCATGCGGGGTGGCGCGGCGCGGTTGCGCGTCGACATCGCCGTCCAGACCAGTTAGGACGGGGCAGACTTTGCTTCCAGTACTGACTATTTTGTAAGTATCGGAATGAGGAGATCCCGATGACCGAGACGAGTTTCCAATGTGGCCTGGAAGCGGTTCTGGCCATCCTTGGCGGCAAGTGGAAGCCGCTGATCGTCTATCATCTCGCCGGCGGCTCCAGGCGGACCGGCCAACTCCGCAGGGTCGTCACCAACGTAAGCGAGAAAATGCTGATCCAGCATCTGAAGGAACTGACGGACGATGGCGTCATCCGTCGGATCGACTTTCAGGAGGTGCCGCCGCACGTGGAGTACGAACTGACCGACTTCGGGCAAAGCCTGGCCCAGCGACTGGCCCCGCTCTGCGAATGGGGAACCCACCACGATGCGGAGATCGCAAGGATCGTGCAAAAGCGGGAGCGGGAGCGGGAGCGGGATATCAGCCCCCTTGCCCCTTCCAGCCCGAGGTCCTGGCCTCCGCCAGGATGACGGGAAAGTGATAGGAGCGGGAGCCCCTTCCGGTCACCGAAAGCGCACCGGAAACACGCCGCATCCCCTTGTTTCATATCAATTAACTGTCATCCTGGCGAAGGCCAGGACCTCAGGACGAGATCGCACCTCGGCCCATATCAGATGGGGTGATTGGGGTTCCCGTCGCGGGGGTGGCTGCTCCCTTCAAGATGATGGAACGTGGTCCATGTCAGATGGCCACAAGCATCGAGAGGAAGCAGCCATGATCTATTATGCCGGAAT
>JAUVXG010000072.1 GCA_030603685.1 Pleomorphomonas sp. | reverse complement strand
GCACCCAAAGCCATGAAGAAGCCGGGCCGACCGCGGCGCGGCCAATCGCCATCGAAATGAGGGACCTCTTCAAACTGATCATCGTGGAACCGTCGCCCTGCTTCGCGGATTGCTCGAACCGGCGCACCGGCAAAGGCCGGAGCAGGCAGTGATTGCAATGTCTTGGTACATTCCTCACGGATTTGTTGGACGGAATGCTCAACTTGGCTTTCGACTTCAAGCTGGAAAGGATTGTAGAGAACACGGCGATCTTCGAGAAAGACGAGGAAGCGCCGGACGAGTTCGGTTTCGGACGGTCCGGGATCGGCCCACTGCACGCCCCCGAGAGGCGTGCTGAAGCCGGTTATTTGCCGCGCCGTTTCCGCCGTGACCTTGCTGCTTTTGCGAAGCCAGTTCCTCATATACTTCCCCCGTTTCCCATCATCGCAGACCAAACTCCGCAATCAGCGCCGGCCGCGCCGCGAGGAGCATTTCCAAATGACTCTCCGGCCACATTTCGATCCTGAGTGCCCGGTCCGATTGCGCCTGCTTTTCAATGGCCGCTACCGCATCCGTCGTAAATCGCCCACTTGTTGCGATAATGAGGACATCGACACGCGGTGGTTCCCACAAAGCCATCTGTTCTCTGAGAAGGGCAACGTCCGCCGGAGAGATGCTGCGCTCCAGCCAATGTTTGCATTGGATAATGACTCGCGCACGCAAATGTCCGGATAATCCATCCCTGTTGACGCGAGTAACAGACAGATCACGCCCCTTATCGGCGGCGCGTGTCTGTGTCAGCCATTCCGGATTTTCATATCCTGGCTCGCTCGCAATCAGCGAGAAAATCAATCGCTCGAATTCTTCGTCCGTAAGCTTTGCCCAGTTGAGCTTAATCGGTATCGGCCCTGATGGTTTGCTGGCTATTAACTCGCCGAGATCGCCGACCTTTACAGGGATCGGATCGTCTTGACCGTAGAGATTCTTTCGTAGGGTGGTCTTTGCGGCTGGCCAGTCAACACCTTCGATGTCGTGGAAGTCGCCGACCTGCCCGAAATGCAGGTGGCGGCCCATCTCGGTCCAGCGGTCGGGGCGCGGCATGCTGCTCCCGATCAGCGTGGTGATTTCTTTGAAATGGGTACGCAGTTCGGCCAGTGCCGCTTCGGGAATTGACGCCCGTGGTTCCATCGCTTCGATGGTGGGACGGATTTCCCGGATCAGCCGGTCAATCTGATCAATGGCGTCGTCAAGGGCTTGTCTTATCAGTTCCCGGCGCTTGCGGTTGAACCTGAAGCGATATTCGCGAAGCTGGCGGGATGGTTCCTCGAGGCTGCTTTCAAAGCTTATCTCGGCGGTCGGTTCCATGATCTCCGCGAGATCGAATCTGGTCTGCGCAATTGCGTCTAGATCGAGGAAGTCCAGCTTAAGCCGCCAACCGTCGATAGCAGGCATGTGCTCCATAATTTCCAGCGCCGAACGGCATTTGTCTTCGTAGATAGGGTTCGACCCAAATGAAATTCCAGTCGGAATCAGGTCTTCTATGTCGTTGCACAACCGTTCAAGCTTTGTGAGATTTGCTTCGATCGCTTCGAGCTGTTCAAGCGCTCCATAGAGTGTGGTTTTTTCCACGCTTCACCCCCCGATGAAACTATTTCAGAACCGGTCCAACACAAAGATCAGCCGCACTGCCTGTGGCAAGCCGAGAGGACCATCGCGCCATACATCCCACAGATCGAGAATCGAGTATCATTGCGCAGCAACCCAAGCATGGAATCTGTACCATGCGCCGCTACCACCGCAAGGACTGGTTGAAATTCCGCAAAGAGGTCATCGAACTCGATGGCGGTGCTTGCGTGCGCTGCGGCCGTGGCCCACTACAAGGGGCGGTCCTTCAAGTTCACCACAAGGAATACCTTCCGGGAAAGCTGCCGTGGGATTATCCCTACGAACTATGCGAGACTCTGTGCAAAGGATGCCACGCGGATGAGCATGGGATCGTGCAGCCCTTCACAGGATGGGAGTGCATTGGTTACGACGATTTGGGCGAGCCCTCGGGGGAGTGCGAGTTATGCGGCACTTCCATCCGTCATGTTTTCTTTGTTCAGCACGCCAAATGGCCCTCACTTGAGGTAGGGGAAATCTGCTGCGACCATCTTACGGACACAACGCTAGCCAGCAACCACATAGACTCAATTCGCCGCTTCGAGGCGCGACAACAGCGTTTTATCCGATCAACACGTTGGAAGGTTGATAGTGACGGTGCGTTTCGCATCCACCAGAAGGGTGCGGATTTGATAGTTGAGCCCGTAGACGAGAAATTCAGACTATGCGTCAATAATGTTCGTGGGAAGAAAATCCTTTCAAGTGTGAACGATGCAAAGCTGCTGGCATTTGAATTGCTCGAAAATGGAGAGCTCGAGGCGTTCCTCAGGAAACTGAAGGATGCACGCGAAGCGCGCCGATGAGATTGCGGGATCGACGTAGATTGATTGGGCGACCCTGGCCTTTGCGTTGGCAGTGGCAGCTTTTCGATTGAAGCGTGGGGCCGACAGAGGGATAATGGACTGCAAGATGATGCCAGACATTGAGCTAGGCGGCGGCACGAAATAGCAATTTGAGATGGTTGCGCGCCCCCGCAACCAGTCCGAACCAAGGACCTCAGCAAAATCAACAATTTGCTGAGGTCTTTGTTTTTGCACGTTTGTCCTGTCCTAAGAAAATCAATTAGTTAGCACCGCAGGTTCAAATCGGGGGACCGGTCGCCCGCACCCAATATGCGACGAGGAGCTGTCTCCCTCTTGATCGAACTACTGTTATCCGAAACGGTGACGCTTGAGGTGAAAGCTGTTGACCTTGTTCCCAATAAGTGACGTCCGTTCGCAACTTCAAACCGGGTTTGGCTAACAGTCGACGGAAATTCTCGGAAATCTACTCGCGAAGAATAACATTTAGTCTGCAGCATGAGTAACATCGCATTCTCCGTGTCGTCAGGACTCGGAGAATCAAACGCCAATCCGAGCCAGATAATCCGCCACATGGGCACAGAGTTCGGTGACGTGCGGCGCCTGAAGCATCTGTCCGTGGGTGCCGTCAATCCAGCGCAGGTCGACGCCATCCGCCACGACGTCGTTCCAGCCGTTGTTGTCGTCCCCGGCGATGCCGGGCGCGGCCGCCGTCAGAATCCTCGGGCGAACGAGCAGGACGTTCCGCGTCACGCATCTGGACGGCCTGTAGCGCACGGCGGCGAGCGCATTGTTCTGGAACACGCCCAGCAACCGGCGCATGCCAGAGCGGTCAGCACTGTCGGGCAGCAGGTGCGAGCCTTTTCCTCTCTCGACGAGAAGATCGAGCCGCGCATCGGGCGTCAGCGGGCGCAGTGTGTCAGCATCGACGATGCCGAGCTCGGAGAACAGGGCAGCTAGGTATTCGGCCTCATCCTTGCGCAGGAGATCGCGTACTGGGTCGGGCACGGCCACCGTGTCGAAAAGCAGGATCGCCCGCACGTCGCCGCCGACACGCAGCATTTGTTGGGCTGCCTCGTAGGCGAGAAGCCCGCCGAAGCTCCAGCCGGCCATGACCAGCGGCCCTTTGGGCAGGCGCTCCCGAAGCGCGGTGAGATAGGACGACGCCATTTCCTCGACCGAGGCAAGCAATGGCTGGCCTTCCTCCAGTCCATAGGACTGCACCATGTAAAGCGGCTGATCCGGGCCGAGCAACTCCGAAAGCGGCTGGTAGCAGAGGACGTTGCCACCGACCGGATGGAAGCAGACGATCGGTGGCCGCGTCCCCCCGGCATTCAGGGCGACGACCGGCTGCCATTCCTCATGGCGGCGGCGGGCCTCGATGCGGGCCGCGAGCTGCGCCAGCGTCGGGAAGGCAAAGAAGTCGGCAAGCGGCAGCCGCAGGCCGAAAGCGCGCTGGACGTCGGCGACGATCCGCACGGCGAGAACGCTGTGCCCGCCCAGAGTGAAGAAATCGGCTTCGGCGTCGATGACGTCGGCGCCGAGAACGTCGGACCAGATGGCGGCGAGTCGGCGTTCGGTTTCGCTGGTCGGCGCGCGCGCCGGCCGGGCGGAAACGGCCATGGCAGGCGCAGGCAGACGGGTCTCGTCGAGCTTGCCGCTGCGGTTGAGCGGAATGTCGTCCACGGGGATCAGCCATGACGGCACCATGAACGGCGGCAGGCGGGCATCGAGCTCGGCCTTGCAGTCGGCCACATCGAAGCCGGGGCGGGGCACCACGTAGCCAACGAGCGAAGGATTGCCGCCTCCATGCGGGTCGTACGTCGTCACCGCCACCCGGCGCACCAGCGGGTAGGCGGCGATGGCCGCTTCGACCTCCCCAAGCTCGATGCGGTTGCCGCGGATCTTCACCTGTCGGTCCACGCGTCCCAGAAAGGCGATCTGGCCGTTCTGAAGCCGGCGCCCCATGTCGCCGCTCACATAGCGACGATCGGCGCCGGAACCGACGAATCGCTCGCCTGTCTGCTCCGGTGCGTTGAGGTAGCCTCGTCCGACACCAGCACCGCCGATGCGGAGCTCGCCGGGGACCCCATCGGGCACTGGTCGCCCGGTCTTGTCGCAGATATCGATCACCGCGCCGTGGATCGGCTGGCCAATGGGCGGCGGCAGGGTTTGGCTCCAGCTTACCGACGTCATCACGTGCTGGCAGGCGGCAACGCAGGTCTCGGTCGGGCCGTAGGCGTTGACAACCCGGCAATCGCCATGGCCGGCGATGGCATAGAAGCGCCGCAGCAGGTCGGGCGGGACCGCCTCGCCACCGAGCAGGAACAGGCGCGCTGAACTCGCGGCGGCGGCGTCGACGAGATGGTCGACCAGCATGGCGAACAGGCTGGGCGTCATGTCACAGAGATCGAGTTTTCGCGTCTCGATGAAGGCTCCCAGCCTGGTCGGGTCCCGCTTGGTCTCGTCGTCGGCGATATGCAGCGTGTGTCCGTTGATGAGCGTGGCGAAGATCTGCTTGACCGAGCTGTCGAATGCGAAGGAGGACACGCAGGAAACGTTGAGGCCGTTGTCCGCCGGCAAGAGGGCGAACAGGCTGTCGGCGACGTGCCGGGCGAGGTTGACCACCGAGTGATGCTCGATCATCACCCCTTTCGGGTCGCCGGTGGTGCCGCTGGTGAACAGCACGTACGCCAGCCGATCCGGAGTCAGCCGGGGCAGCGTGGCGGCGGGGGCGTCCAGCGCCGCCGAGCCATGGCGGAACTTCCTGGCGGGGGGAGCCTCCGGCCCATTCTCCTGCCGGATTACGACGTCATAGGCATAGGCGGCCGGCTCGAAACCGTCCGCCTCGACCGCGCTGAAGGCAAGCTTCGGCTTGCCGCCCCGCTCGGCGGCCCAGTCTTCGAAGAAGGCGCGCGGCACGAACAGGTCTTCGGAGAAGTCCAAGAGGGTCTTCAGCCCCTCGCCGGCATGCTCGCGGGCGAAGGCATGGAGATCGCCGACATAGGCGTCGCGGCGATCAAGGTCCCAGATGCTGCCGGCGAAGATGGCGCCGCCGGGCTTGAGCAGGGTCAGCGCCTTGTCCAGAACCTGTCGCAGATAGGAAAAGCCGGGAAAGTTCTCGATGACGCTGTTGAGGACGATCAGGTCGAAGCTCGCCGGTGGGAAGACGTCGATGTCGTGGGCCGCCATCTGGCGGGTCGTCACCTGTCCGAGGCCGTGGGCGTGCGCCCAGGTGTCGACCCGTTCCACATTGCGACGGGAAATGTCGGTGGCGACATAGAGCCCCGCCTGCGGCGCCACGTGGCGCATGGTGAACCCCGAAGCGCAGCCGATCTCCAGAACGCTGCCGCCCGAAGCCAGGAGCGGCGCTGTCTTGCGCCGGGCGTTGTCGCCGAAAGCGGCCATGGCGGCGCTTGGCAACGGCTCGCCGGTAAAGGCACTCTTCCAGCCGCCGGCGGCGATGTCGTCGGCGGCGTCGCCGGCCAGGTGATCCCAGAGCTCGCCGGTCATCATCACGCCGGCCTTCTCGACGACCTCGTCGATCCTCGTTGCATCCACCATCAAGAGGTCGCGAAGGGCTGGGCACCGCCATTGCAGGCGATGCACGTCGCGGCAGAACGCCGCCTCGGAGATAAGAAGCGGCGCGGCGCTGAGGTCGAGGAGGCGCCGCCGCCTCTCGAAGGGCAGCAGCGGGTCGATCGGCACATAGGCGGCGCCGGCGAGCAGCACGCCGAGCGCCGCTGCGACGAAGCGGCGGTTGCGGCCGAACATGACGGCGATGGGCGTCTCCGGCGGCAGGCCGAGCCGGGTAACGAAGCCGGCGATGCGCCTGGCTTCAGCCGCGAGCTCGGCATAGGTCTCGCTACCCTCTTCATCGGCCACCGCGATGCGTGACGGATGGCGCGCCGCCGCTGCCTCGAAGGCCGAACCGATCGTCTCGACCCCGGTGCCTGGCAAAGCCTGGCTGGGTTCCGGTTTGGTCGTCTCAAAGTCGAGGTCGCCGATCTTCACGAACCATTCTCCCAAAGGATTCTACTCGGCAGCAACGGCTTCCGAGAAGCGAAGCAGATAGCCGAGCCAGCGCTCCGCCGTGCCGGCGTCGATGATGTCGGTATCGTATTCCATGACCAGCTCACCCCGAGCGCCGCTTTCCTGCCAGTAGAGGATGAGATCGTGCTTGGCCGAGGCCGCATCGATCAGCGGGGCGAGTTCCTCGTCGAGGCGATCCGGTGTGGCCTCCGCCGGTCGGAGCGGCAGACCGTCCGCAACCTTGTCGGCCAGAGCATCGAAGCGCTGATACTCGAAGACGACATTGACCAGCGGCTGGCGGTTCGAGCGTCGTTGCGGCGCCACATCGCGCACCAGAAGGTCGAATGGATAGTCGCGATGCTCCATCGCTTCGAGGATGGCGCCGTGTGCCGCGTCAACCAGTTCCGTCACCTCGGTGTCCTCGTCCAGATGCAGGCGCAGTGGCAGCACGTTGACGAAAAAGCCGATCAGCCCCTCCAGCTCGCGACGGTCACGGCCTGCAACGCCCATGCCGATGACCAGATCGTTCTGGCGTGTCAGGCGGTAGAGGAGGGCGGCGAAAAGCCCCAGCCCTACGGCTGCCATGGTGACGCGGCGATCAAGGGCAAACCGATGGAGAGCGGCGAGCGTCGCCTCCGGCACGGTCAGCCGGCTGGTTCCGCCCCGGTAGGATTGAGTGTCCGAAAGCGGCCGTTCGCTAGGCAGCGCGATGCGATCGGGTGCACCTTCGAGGCGGCTCCGCCAGAAACTGGCCGCCGCGCTCCAGTCGCGGTCTCGCTGCCATACCGCGAAGTCCTTGTAGGTGATCGGCAGGGGAGGAAGTGCTTCGTTTCGTCCGGTTCGCGCCGCGGCGTAGAAGGCCGACAACTCGCGTGCCAGAAGGCGCGACGACCAGCCGTCGCCGACGATGTGGTGGAGCAGGAGCAGCACCACCACGTCGTCGTCGGTCAGCCGGACAAGCCGCGCCCTCAGAAGCGGAGGCTCATGGAGATCGAAGCGGGTGGCGATGTCGCGCCGTGCGCGGGTGACCGCTTCCGAGACCGGATCGGCTGCCTGCCGCAGGTCGTCCACGGCGACGGGCGGTTCCACCCCCACGGCAATGCGCTGGACGATCTCGCCGCCGATCGTGTCGAACCCGGTGCGCAGCGGCTCGTGCCGGTTTACCAGCGCGCCGAGCGCCCGTTTGAACGCGGTGACGTCCAGGTCTCCTCGGCATCGGAACACGAAGGCGATGTTATAGGCCGCCGAACCCCGGTCCATGCCGTCGAGTAGAAAAAGCCGCTGCTGGGCGTGGCTGGCCGGATAGACGTCGAGAACCGGTG
Source organism: Pleomorphomonas sp. (assembly GCA_030603685.1). Lineage (GTDB taxonomy): Bacteria > Pseudomonadota > Alphaproteobacteria > Rhizobiales > Pleomorphomonadaceae > Pleomorphomonas. The sequence continues at coordinate 13,116 of JAUVXG010000072.1, read as the reverse complement.
CTGCCGGGATGACATCCTCACCTCGGCCGCCTTCTATCGATCGGGCGAGCCCGGCGACGGTAGGGTCGGCGAAGAAGTCGGCCATCTTCGGCCGGACGCCCGTCTGCTCGGCCAGCCGGTTGACGATGCGGATGGCCTGCAGGCTGTGGCCGCCAAGGTCCAGGAAGCTGATTCTCCGATCGTTGACCGGCTGTCCCAACACCTCCGAGAGGATATTGGCGACGAGCGCCTCGGCGCCCCCCTTCGGCGGCTCGATGTCGCCGCCAACTCTTGCCGACAGCGGCGAAAGGTCGCCGATCAAGGCCAGCAGCTTCTGGCGGTCCGTCTTGCCGTTGCTGTTGAGCGGCAGCTCGGAAAGCTCGTACCAGAAGGCAGGGATCATGTAGCTGGGCAGCCGCCCGGCAAGCCATACCCTGATGTCGGCGAGGGGCGGGCGATCGCGCCGCTCGGTGAGGCAGGCGATGAGATGGCCTTCACTCGCTCCATCCTGCCGGAAGGCGACGGCGGCCGGCATGACGCCGGGGCAGGCCTGAAGAACCTGTTCGATCTCGTCGAGCTCGATGCGGAAGCCGCGGATCTTGACCTGAGCATCGGCGCGCCCGCCGAACTCTATGACGCCGTCGGCGCGCCAGCGGGCGAGGTCGCCCGTGCGATAGAGCACGGTGCCCGGTTCTTCCGCTGGCTCCACGAACGCCTTGGCCGTGAGCTCGGGCCGGTTCCAGTAGCCGATCGCGAGGCCGTCGCCACCGGCATGAAGCTCGCCCCAGACGCCGATCGGTACCCGGTTGCCGGATACATCGAGGATCCGCACCGAGCTGTTGGGCAGCGGGCGACCAATGGGCATCGACGATGCGTCGAGATCTTCGCGGCGAACGCGATGCACGCTGGTGAAGGTGGTGTTCTCGGTCGGCCCATAGGCGTTGTAGAACTGGACGTCGCTCGCCGCTTCGAATGCGCGGCGGATGTGCGGCATGCTCATCGCCTCGCCGCCCGACAGGAACGCCCTGACGCCGCCCGTGGCCGACGGATCGTGTTCGATCAGCCGGTTGAACAGACTGGCCGTCAGGAAAAGGGCGTCGATATCGAAGCGACGGATGGCCTCGGCCATCCGCGCCGGGTCGAGCTGGTCGTCTCGCGATGCGACGCAGACGCGGCCGCCGTTGAGCAAGGCGCCCCAGACTTCGAAGGTCGAGGCGTCGAAGGCAAGGCTGCCGGCCTGCAGGACGTTGTCCCCGGGCCGGAGCTCAGCGTAATCGTCGCCGATCGCAAGACGGATGACGGCGCGCGCCGGCACCAGCACGCCCTTCGGCAAGCCGGTCGAACCGGAAGTGTACATCAGATAGACCGGTTGCGATCCGGCGTCGGCCGGCCGGGTAATGTCCGGCGGCTCGTCAGCGTCGAGATGGCGTGTTTCCTCCACGTCGATCACCTCGATGCCGAATTCGCGTAGAACCGGACCGGAGGTCGCGTCGGCCACGGCCAGTCGACAGCCGGCGTCGGTGGCGATCAGGGCAAGACGAGCGGGCGGATGTTCCGGGTCGAGGGGCACATAGACGGCACCGCAGGCGATCACGCCCAGCACCGCCACCACGAGATTGGCGTCGCGACCAGCCTGGATCGCCACCCTGTCTCCGGGGACGACGCCGGCCGATACCAGAGCCCTCGCCAGCCCATTGGCTCGCCGGAACAGGGTGGCGTAACTGAGTTCACCCTCCGCGTCCGCCACGGCGCCGGCGTCCGGCCGCAGGTCCACCTGTCGCCTGAACAGATCGTAGAGGCCGACGCCGCGCGGCAGCTCCGGCGAGGCGCCCTCTTCGAACGAGCGTATCCGCGCCAACTCGTCGGTGGGAAGCAACGGCAAGCGGTCGATGGGCGTGCCGGGCGGCGAGGAGACCAGCGCTTCCACCAGCACCGTGAAGCTGCGACCGAGCCGCTCCATGCGCTCGGCATCGAAGAGATCGGCATAGAACTCGATCGTGAGCGAGATCGCCATCGGCAGGTCGCGGACGAAGATGGCAAGGTCGTTCTTGCAGGCGTCTCGCGCCAGGCCCCAGATGGTCGGCGCGCCGCTGTCGCCGGAGCCCTGGGCAAAGTTCATGTAGGACAGCGTCACTTCGGACAGCAGCGTTCGGTCGGGCGCTGCCGGTGGGGCGAGGTCGGCGAGCAACTGGCCCAATCCGTAGGCCAGGTGACGCAAGGCGTCGGCGTGGTCGGCATGCACGCGTTCGAGCAAGGCGCCAACCGGCATGTCGGGTGCGAGCGTTTCGCGCAGCGGCAGCAATGTCGCCATCATGCCTGGCGTGCCGTAGAAGCCGCCGTCGTCGCGCCGGTCGGCCGGCACGGAGATGACGACGTCGGCGGTGTTGGCCAGCCGATGGATCAGTATCATCCAGGCGGTCAGCATCACCGTGAAGGGCGTCACGCGCTGCTGCGATGCGAAGGCGCGCAGCGCGGCGGCGGTGACGGGCGACAGCTCGAAACTGGATATCGAGCCACGGAAGGTCTGGACCGGCGGCCGGCGCCGGTCGGCAGGCAGGTCGATCAGGGGCAGCGGCGCCTCGAAGCGCTCCAGCCAGTAGCGTCGCGCTTCCTCCCGTCTCCGGCTTCCCGCGCCGACCGTGCTCCAAAGGGTGAAGTCCTTGAGCTGACGTGGCAGCGGTGGCAGGGCGTCGCCTTTCAGAAGGCGCAACAGGTCGCCAGCCAGAAGCTCGATGGACAATCCGTCGGCCAGCGCGTGATGGATGTCGATGAACAGGGCCTGCCAGCCGCGAGCCTGCACCAGTTCGAGGCGGACCGGCGGTGTGTTCATGAAATCGAACCGCGTCACCCGCCGGCGGCAGGCGTCGAAAGGATCGACCTCGTCGGTGAGATCGACCAGCGGCAACTGGGTCGGGCCCGCCGGCAGGACCTCCATCCGCCAGTCGTCGCCTGACCGAAGGAAGCGGCTGCGCAAGATGTCGTGGCGGGCGATCAGGGCGGTGACCGCCGTCTCGATGGTGGGAACATCGAGGTCGTCGGGGAGGCGAACGAGATTGGGCAGGTTGTAGGCCGTACCCATGTCGGCGGCGGCCTCGGCGTTGAGCACGCCGATCTGCTCGAAGCCGACCGGGTAGTCGGAAGCCTCGGCTGCGTCGGTTGGAGCTTCGGACTTGCTGCCACGTAGCGCCTTGGCGAGATTGCCCACCGTCGCTGCGCTGAGAATGCCCGGCAATGTCGCGGCAAGCCCGAGCTCGCGGACGATGCGCTCGACGATCTGCATGCCCGAAATGGAGTCGCCTCCGAGGGCGTAGAAGTCGTCGGTCGGCGTCAGCGACGGATAGCCGAGCACGTCGGCCCAGATCGAAGCGAGCGCGGTTTCGAGCGCATCGCCGGCAGCCTTCGCTTGGGCAGGCGCATCGGCCTTCCGCTGCGGCTGGGCAGCGGCCTGCGTATCGAACGATGGGTCGACGACCACGACCTGCGGCGCGTCGGCGGCCAGCGCCCGGCGCCACACCGCCACTGCCGTGGCCGGCGTGATGGTAGTCTCGGCCGATGCCGAGAGCTTGGAGCGCGCGCCCATGCCAACCTCGGCAAGCCGGCACCAGTCGATGGCCAGTGCCGGGCGCCCTTCCGCCCGGCACTGGGCGGCGAAGGCATCGGTCCAGGCGTTGGCGGCCGCATAGGCAACCTGTCCCGGCGCGCCCACGAGGCCGGTAATCGAGCCGAACAGGACGAAAGCCTCGACCGGGTCCCAACGCGTCAGGTCTTCGAGATGGCGAGCGCCATCGAGCTTCGGCGCCAGCACGGCCGCCATGTCGGCGTCGGGGCGTGTGGCGAGGAAGCCGCCATCGGCGATCCCGGCAGAATGCACCACGGCGGTAATCGACCCGAGTTCGGCGCGGATCGACGCGAGACAGGTGGACAACGCGGCCCGGTTCGCAACGTCGCATGCATAGATGCGATGGCGGATGCCTCGTTCGGCAAGGCCGGCGAGAAGGGCGCGTCGACGGGCCGCCTCCTCGCTTTCGCCGTCGATGTCGCCGCTTCGGCTGAGCAGCGCCAGCGCCACCTGGCCGCCGGCCGACATCTCCTCGGCCAGCGACAGTGCCAGTCCGCCGAGCCCGCCGCTGACGACGCAGATGCCGCTCTCCGGCCACCTGGGCTTGTCGGTGCCGTCTGGCAAGGGAGCCAGGCGACGCACGAAGCGCTCATCGCCTCTGAGCGCCACCACGAGTGGAATGGTGTCTCTTGGAGCGAAGACTTCGAACTCGGCCGCAACGGCAAGCGCGCTAACCCGTTCGTCGAGGTCGACATAGCGAAGGGAGATGAGGGGCTCTTCGTGGGCGAAGGCGAGGCAAGCACCGGCGAAAAGGGCTGCGTCGGGACGAGTGGTTTCGCCCGCCCGTGCATGAGCGCCTTCGCCGACGGCGATCACGCGCACCGGGCCGCGTAGATTGGCGGAAAGCGCCCTCAGAGCCGCAATCGACCGCCGGAAGGGATCGTCGGAAAGATCCGGAGCCAGGAGAACAAGGCCGGCATCCACCGCCGCGTCGTTTCTGCCGGCGAGCCGGCCCGATTTGGCAAGTTCGTCGGCGAGGCGGTCGGCGAGCGGACCGTTGCCCAGCAACAGGATCGGTGTCGCCTGAGGAGGATCGGCAAGAGGGCGCGAGACCCAGGCGGGGATAGAAACCGGATCCCGCAACCGATTGTTGAGAGCCGCGAATTCGAGGTCTTCAAGCTCCGCCAGAACGCGGCCGTCATCGGGGTCGATCAGAACGATGCCCGCGGACAATGTGTTGTCGCGGCCGACCCGGCGGCGGGCATGCACCAGGAGGCGCGGCGACGGCGGAGCGAGAAAGCGAATGGCGCCCGCACCGACCGGCACGCGCGCCAGGCCATCGAGGGCGACCCCGGCCGCGACGTCGAGCAACGCCGGATCCCATTCGCTGCCACCTTTCAGTTCGGCCAGCAGCGCGTCTCCATCTGCGCTCTGCCAACAGGCCAGCCGGCGGTTCCAGCGGTCGCTGATCCTGATCGCGCCTTGCTCGGGCGAAAAGGGCGCTACCGGAACGGAAACGGGACAGGCGGCGCGCAACTCCGCAAGATCAACCCGCTCGACCATGGTCTGGCGTGGCGAGAGACGAGCTTCGGCGAGAAGCGCCCAATCGCCCCCCGGCGAGACCCGGGCGCCGAGCGACAGCGTCCAGCCGTCGCCCTCGGCGCGGATATCTAGGCCGCAGCCGTCCGGAACGATCTCGTCGGGGCGGACCGGTCGTCGCCAGCGCAGGGCGCGGACTTCGAGCTCTCCGCCAAGGCCCAGCGCTCGCGCGGCGTCGAGGGCCAGACCGGGAAGCGCCATGCCGACCAGCGTCGGCCGGCCGTTCAGCAGGTGATCGGCGACCGGCCAGTAACCGGGGTTGCCGAAGTCGACGGGAATGAGCCAACCCTCGCGGGTTGCCACCGGACGGCCGAGCGGTCCCTTGGCTCCAAGTGTACGGGGCCGGGCGGCGCCGAAATCCGGGCGGCAGGGAGCACGGTGGAACGGCGTCGGCGGCAAATGGACGCGACCGGTGGGCATGTCGGGCGGCCAGACGAGATCGGTCCCGGCAAGATAGGCCGCAACCGCGCGCTGCGCCTCGACACGCGTCCCTGCGACCGCCTTCTCCTGACCGGGGCGACGGCCGGGCGTCGGTGCGATATCGGCGAGAGCGCCGCGACCGGTGATCGCGAATTCGGTCAACGCGGCGATCGCCTCGTCGAGCGTGGTGGCGACAAAGGCGAAGCGGTGCCTGAGATGGGCCCGACCTTCGGCAAGGGTGCGTGCGACGTCGGCGATGGCCGGCCTGTCGCGACGAAGACACGAGGCCAGGGTCTCGGCGGCTGGCCGAAGACGGCCGGCATCGCTGCAAGACAGAGCGATGGCGAAGTGACCTCCGATGAGCGATGGCGACTTTGACGGAGGGACTTCGAGGATGACGTGGACGTTGATGCCGCTCAGGCCAAACGAGCTGACGCCTGCCCGCCGTGGTGTACCGCGATCGGCAAGCGGCATGATCGTCTTGGGGACGACGACCGGCGCGTGGGCGAAATCGATCTTCGGGTTGGGCGCGTCGAAGAACGGCTGCGGCGGCGCCGTGTCATGCCGCAGGCAAAGCACCGCCTTGGCGAGGCCGAGAATACCCGCGGCGGCGTCGAGATGCCCGTAGTTGCCCTTGACCGACCCGATGGCGGCGAAACCGACCTCCGCCGTGTGGTCCGCGAAGGCACTCGTCAGGCCGGCGATCTCGATCGGATCGCCCAGCACGGTGCCCGTTCCGTGCGCTTCCACATAGGAAAGGGTAGCGAGGGAGATGTCGGCCGCCTCGGCGGCGGTCCGGATGGCCTCGGCCTGGGCGGCCGGGTTGGGCGCCGACAGGCCGCTCGACGCGCCGTCCTGATTGACGGCGCTGCCGAGGATTACCGCATGTATGGCGTCGCCATCTTCCAGCGCATGCGTCAGCGGCTTCAGGAGCAGAGTGACCGCGCCTTCCCCCATGCCGGTCCCGTCGGCGTCGCTGGCAAAGGCGCGCGTCCGGGCGGTGGAGGAATCGATCGCCATCCGACTGCCGACCTGCGGAGGCACCGGCAGCAGCTTGGCCGCGCCGACCAGCGCCGCTTCGCATTCGCCTTCAGCGAGGGCGCGGCAGGCCAGATGAACCGCCGTCAGACCCGACGAACAGGCCGTGTCGACGACCATCGCCGGTCCCCGCCAGTCGTTGAGGAAGGCGAGCCGGGTGGCGATGTTGGACGGCACGTTGAGAATGAAGATCTGCTCGCTCCGCTCCGGGAGCAGTCCCAACATGGCGTCGCGATAGACGGTGGACGGAGCCCCGCCCACGAACACCCCGACACGTCGTCCGTGAAGCGCTGCCCCGCCATAGCCGGCGTCGTCGAGGACTCGGCTTGCGGTGTCGAGGAACAGGCGCTGCTCCGGATCGAGCAACGCTGCGTCCATCGGCGACATGCGGAACCGGCCCGGTTCGAAGGCGAAGATATCGTCGAGGTAACCGGCCTCCCGGAACTCGGATGGCGCCTCGCGGCCCATCAGCTCGAACAGGCGCCGCGCATCCTCGGCCCGTTCCGGTGACAGGCGGGCGACGCGATCCGCTGCTCCGGCGACATCGCGCCAGAAGCTGTCCAGATCTTCGTGGTCTGCAAGGCGGGTCGCCATGCCGATGATGGCGATTGGCCCGGCCGTAGCACCGGTCTGGCGAACGGTCGCGGCTTCCTTCGATGCGGCGATACGGCGTGCCTGGGCGGCGATCGTCGCTTCGCCGAACAGGTCGGCAATGGTGAACACGCCCGGCCAACGCTGATCGAGCTGTTCATGCAGCCGGATCACCAGCAGAGAGTTGCCGCCGACGTTGAAGAAGCCGTCGGCGGGACCGAAACCGCGGTCCGGCAGGAGACCGCGCCAAATGGCGGCAACGGCCTCCTCGACAGGAGAGGTGACAACCGCTTCCGCCGGCTCGTCGAGCGGCTTGCCGGATAGCGCCTTGCGATCGACCTTGCCACTGGTGGTCAGCGGCAGCTTCTCAAGCTGAAAGAAGCGGGCCGGGATCATGTAGTCCGGCAGCGAACGGGAGAGATGGGCGCCGAGATCGGCGACATCGGGTCGCCGAGTTGCGACGACATAGGCGTGCAGCTCGGTGAGGCCGCCCACTTGTTCCGGAACGACGACCGCCCGTTCGATCGCCGGATGGCACTCGAGCGCATGCTCGATCTCGCCGCATTCGATGCGGAACCCGCGTACCTTCACCTGCTGGTCGATCCGGCCGAGATACTCGATGCTTCCATCGTGCCGCCAGCGGCCGAGGTCGCCGGTGCGATAGATTCGCCCGCCCGCCCGGAACGGATCGGGCAGGAACCGCTCAGCGCTTAGCTCGGGCCGGTTGACGTACCCGCGCGCCACCTGAGCGCCACCGATGCAGATCTCGCCAGCCAGGCCGACCGGCGCCGGATCCCCTTCGGGGTCGAGCACGTAGATGCGGGTGTTGGCGATGGGGCGGCCGATGGGCACCACCTCGCCGTCGGTCCAGGGCGAGCAGGGCTGCCAGGTGACGTCGACCGTCGCTTCGGTCGGGCCATAGAGGTTGTGAAGCTCGGTGCCATGGGTGGCGTGAAGGAGCCGATTGAAGCGCTCGACCTGGGCCACGTCCAGTGCCTCGCCACTGGCGAAGACGTATCTCAGCCGGCGGAGACGACCGACCTCTTCCGGATGACCGTCGAGCCAGCCGAGGAAGGCCGCCAGCATCGACGGCACGAAGTGCATGACGGTGATGCCAAAGCGCTCCACCGCCGCGACGAGCTCCTCTGGGTTCTTCTCGACACCCGGTGGCGGCAGCGCCACGGCGGCGCCGGTCCACGACCACCAGAACAGCTCCCACACCGAAACGTCGAAAGTGACCGGCGTTTTCTGAAGGATGACATCGCCCGGCCCGATGGGAAATGCCGACTGCATCCAGAGGATGCGGTTGAGCACGGCGTGATGTTCGACCGCCGCCCCCTTGGGACGTCCGGTCGAGCCCGAAGTGAAGATCACGTAGGCGACGTCGTCGGGTGACGCGGCGGCATTCAGGGGCTGGGCAACACGATCGCCGCCCAGGGCGACAAACCGATCTCCGGCAAACAGGGGAGCAAGTTCGGCCGATCCGAGCACCAGCGGAGCGCCGAGGTCGGCGAGCATGTCGTCGCGTCGCTGCCGGGGATGATCGGGATCGAGCGGGGCATAGGTGGCGCCTGCCATCAGGATGCCATGGATGCCGACGAGGAGGTCCGGCGATCGCTTCGCGCAGATGGCCACGACATCGCCGGGACGGACGCCCGCTTCGCGCAGTCGTTTGGCGGTGGCGGCGGCCCGACCGGCAAAGCCGGCATAGTCGAAGCTGCCCTGATCGAACAGAACAGCCGGGGCGTCGGGCGCCGCCGCGACCATGTCCAGGAATGGCTCGGGAATCGTCCGGCGCACCGGCAGGGGATGGTCGGTGTCGTTGAAGCCTTCGATGACGCGACGCCGCTCTTCGTCGTCTAGAAGCCGTAAGCCGCCCAATGGGCGGGCCGCATCGCAGAGAACGGCGTCGGCCACGAGGAGCAGTCGTCGGTACAGATCGTCGATGGTTTCCGGCAGGAACAGGTCGGCGTCGTGTTCGACCTGAAGACGGATGCCGTCTTCGCTTCGCTGGAAATGGAAGGCGAGGTCGAACTTGGCGAAGGGGAAGGAGACGTCGACCAGCCCGACCGAGACGCCCGGCAGCTCGGGCACTCCGGGTGCACCGTCCTGCCAGGTGGCCATCACGTCGAAAAGCGGGTTGCGGCCGCGATCGCGGACCGGAGCGACCGCGTCGACCAGGGCCTCGAACGGACAGTCCTGGTCGGCCATGGCAGCCAGGCAGTCTCGCCGAGTTGTCGCCAGCAGATCGCGGAATCCGAGACTGGGGTCGAGGCGCGCGCGCAGCACCAGCGTGTTGACGAAGAACCCGACCAGATCGACGGTTTCCGATCGCCCACGCCCCGCCACCAGGGTTCCAAGAGCGAAGTCGGTCTGGCCTGTGTAACGTTGGAAAAGCGCCTGCAGAAGCGCGAGCAGCACCATGAACGGCGTTGCGTCCTCGGAAGCGGCGAACTCGTCCAGCCGCTGCGTCGTTTGGGCCGGTAGGGTATAGGTGGCAAATCGTCCGTGGAAGCGCTGCGTCGCCGGCCGCCGGCCGTCTGTCGGTAGGGCGAGCGGTTCCGGCGGCGGAGTGAGTTCGGCGGCGCGGCGGGCGATCAGGGCACGGCCCTCGTCGGAGTCGACGAACCCGCGCTGCCAGGCGGCGAAGTCCTCGTAGTGTCGCGAGAGCGCGGGCAGGCGCCGCGCCGGACGGCCCAGCTCGCGGGCATAGAGACTGCCGAGATCGCGCAGCAGGATCGGCATCGACCACCCGTCGCAGGCGGAATGGTGGATCGACACCACAAGGCGCCAGCGGCTCGGTCCCAACGTGATCAGCCGAGCTCGAACCGGCGGTTCGTCCTCAAGGCGAAAGGCGATCGACGCGTCGGCGGCGGCCAGCGTGTCGGCTGCGGTGACGGGATCGGGTTCTCCGCCGAGATCGGTCTGAAGCAGGCGGAGGTCACCGGCGGGAACCAGCCGCTGGCAAGCGCCCACGGGATCGTCGGGCCGTCGCACGATGCGCAGGCGCAGGGCATGGTGGCGGTCTTCGAGCGCCGTCAAGGCGCGCTCAAGTGCCGGGACGTCGAGCTGACCTTCAAGATCGAGCGCGCCGCAGACGTTGTAGACGGCAGCATCGGGATAGAGCCGCTGCAATACCCACAGCCGGGCCTGGCCGCTCGACAGCGGGAAATCCGGTCCCTCCGCCCGAGGCAACGGCAGCGAGCCCGCCGTCGATGCCTCGAGCAGTTCGGCAATCCGCTCGACCGTGCGCGCGGCGACGAGGTCCTGGATCTTCGGCCGGACGCCGGTCTCCTGCTCCACGCGAGCGGCGAGACGCATGGCGAGCAGGCTGTGGCCGCCAAGCCGGAAAAAGTCGGCCTCGGCACCGATGGCAGTATCGGGGAACAGTTCGCCGAAGAGGCGCGCCACCAACCGTTCGGCGTCCGTCGCGGCGGCCCGCCCATCGGAGGGTGTTTCCTGTTCGGCCGCGAGCGCCAGCAGGGCCTTGCGGTCCTTCTTGCCGTTGGCGGAAGCCGGCAGGACCTCGACCGTCACGAAACGACCGGGCAGCATGTAGTCGGGCAGGCGGTCGCGCACGGCCGCACGCCAGCGCTCGATGTCGGTTTCGCCGCTCGCCACGAAGGCGACGAGGTTGCGACGGTCACCTTCGCCGACCGCCAGCACCGCCGCGTCACGCACGCCCGGCAGCGCCGACAATACGGCTTCGATGGCACCGATCTCGATGCGATGGCCCCGGATCTTCACCTGGTCATCCCGCCGGCCGCCGAATTCGAGCGCGCCGCCTTCGGTCCAGCGCACCACGTCGCCCGTGCGGTAGAAGCGCTCGCCGTCGATCTCGGGAAAGGCCCGTTCAGTCAGGTCGGGACGGCCGACGTAGCCGAGCGCGAGGCCGTCGCCGCCGGCATGGAGCTCTCCCCAGACACCGATCGGCTGGGGCATGCCGCCGCGACCGAGCACCAGGGCGCGGCTGTTGGCGATGGGTCGTCCGATGGGGATCGATGATGCGCCGAGATCGCCTCGGCCGATCGGATGCGTGGTCGTGAAGGTCGTGTTCTCGGTCGGGCCGTAGCCGTTGACGAGACGAAGGTCGGGACAGGCCGTCATGACGCGCGCGACATGCGTGGGGCTGAGTGCCTCGCCACCGGAGATCAGCTGACGCAGTGAGCGGAATGCCGCCGGTTGTTCGTCGGCTACGCGATTGAATAGGGTCGCCGTTAACCACATCACGTTGACGGAATGGCGCAAGAGCGCATCCCGCAGCGCGGCCGGGTCGAACAGCGTCTCGTCGTCAACAAAGGCGAGCCGGGCGCCGGCAAGCAGCGGAGCCCATACCTCGAAGGTCGCGGCATCGAAACCGAGAGGCGCAGCCTGCGCCACCGTATCGTCGGGCGTCAGCGCGACATAGTCGGTATTGACGACCAGTCGGGCAATGGCGCGGTGCGGCACGAGCACGCCCTTGGGTTCCCCGGTCGTTCCGGACGTGAACATCACGTAGGCCGGATCGTCCCCACCCCGGGCGATGCCGTCGAGACGCGGCGGAGGCACGGGATCGTCTCCCCCGATGTCGACAAACGCGGCCTGAAGTCCGTCAAGCCGCCGTCTGGCCGTTGCGTCGGCGATGATGCGGGTCGCTCCGGCGGTTGCCATCAGCCGGTGGACGGCATCGGCAGGCATGCTGCCATCGATGGGCATGTAGACGGCCCCGGCCTTCAGTATGGCCAGTTCGGCGATGACCGCCTCCGGCCCCCGGCCGGTCGCCAGTCCCACCACCTCGCCCGTCGCGATACCCTCGGCGATCAGGCGTCGCGCCGCCATGTCGGACCGTCGGTCGAGCTCGTTGTAGGTGACGACGGCTTCGTCGGTCACCAGCGCCGGTCGATCGGCCTCGCGGTGGGCAACCTCTCGAAAAAGGTCAGAGATCGACCGGTCTTCCGGATAGGGACGGGCGGTGTCGTTGAACCTCCTGAGCTCAGTTTCCTCGTCCTCGGTGAGGATGGGCAGTTTGGCGATCGACGTTTCTGCCTCTTCGACAGTGGCCTGAATCAGACGCTCGAGGTGGCCGGCCATGCGCTCGATGCGCCGACGGCCGAACCGGCCGGCATCATACTCGATGCAGAGCTTGCCGACGGTCCCGGCGCTTCGCTCGAACGTGAACAGCAGCGGAAATTTGCCGGCACCGACACTGGACGTCTCATATGTGAATGCTACCGAGGCGGCTTCTTCGACGACCACGGCTGCGTCGATGAGGGCCGGCGCTGCCGCCGCCATCGCCATTCGATGCAGGCGAGCGTTGGGGATGTCCTGATGGTCCATCACCGCCGACACTTCCTCGGAGACCGCCTCTGCGAGACGGCCGAAGGTTGGTGCCGACAGCGCATCGACGATCACCGGCATGACCGAGGCGAAGCAGCCGACAACCGATGAGGAGTCCGCCTCGATGCGGCCCGAGAAAGGTACTCCCAGCGAAACGAGCCCACTGTTCTTGTAGCGCCCGAGCAACGCCGCGACGAAGGAACAGCACAGCGTGTTGACGGTCGACCGCGCGCCAAGCTTGCGCAGGGCCGCCTGTGTTGCCGCCGAAAGCTCGACGACGAGCCGACGGCCATCGACGGCGCCATCGGTCATGCCGTCGCGAGGAAGTTCCTCACACGTGGACAAGCGCGCGATACGCGGTCCCCAGAAATCGTCGAGGATGGCGTTCCGCCTCTCGTCGAGCGCGGCGAGACGCCTGTGAGCCAACTGGCCTGGTGAAACCGCGATCGCAGGCAAATCGGGCCGGCGCCCATTCTGGAGAGCACTGACGGCCGCTCTCACCTCCGAAGACAGGACGGCGCAGGACATGCCGTCGAGAATCAGATGATCGACGGCCAGAACGAGATGGTCACCATCCGCTCCGAGGTGAGCCAGATGGAAACGGACGAGCGGTC
>JAUVXG010000020.1 GCA_030603685.1 Pleomorphomonas sp. | reverse complement strand
CGGATGCCTTCCTTGCCGGTTATGGTGCCGCGCAAGCCGTTCCGGGGCCGCTTTTTACGTTCGCGGCCTACCTCGGTGCAGTATTGGGCCCCGAGCCGAATGGCATACTGGGGGCGGTTCTGGCGCTGCTGGCGCTCTTTCTTCCGGGGTTTCTGGTGCTCGTCGGCGTACTGCCGTTCTGGGACCGGTTCCGCGCCAACTCTGTCGCCCGGTCGCTGATGCGAGGCGCCAATGCCGCTGTTGTCGGTATTCTCGGCGCCGCCCTCTACACGCCCGTCTTCACCAGCGCCATCTCTGATCTGCGAGATCTCGTCCTCGCATCTGCCGGCTTTGTTGCCCTGGTAGTCTGGAGAATGTCGCCGTGGATGGTCGTCGTTCTATCCGGCTTTGGCGGGGTGGGGCTGGCTCTGCTCGGCTGAGCGACGGGAGATGCGTTTGGTGAAGACTGCGCCACGGCAGCTCCCGAGCATGCCGTGTCCTGAGTTCCCGTTCTCCTCCTTCGCCCAAAGCAAGCGTTGAGACTTTAAATATTCAGAATTTCATATATTGAGATGTTGCCAGAAAGCGTGAAATAAACACGGCGTTAACGACTTTGAACCAAACTATACCTTGGTTAATTTGACTCGTATTCGACGATTTTCGGCTATGTTGGTCAACTTTAGGTATGGTTGCCTAAATATTAGGCCATTTGCGCGAAGATGAGGAGGCGAATACGCGGGACGGAGCGGTCGAATGTCCATTCGCGGAAAACTGGCCATCGTCGTTGTCATGCTGCTTCTGCCTCTCGGACTGATGTCTGGCCTGTTCGTGCTGCAAAGCAAGAAAGACATTGCTTTCGCCGAAGCCGAACTGGCCGGAACCGGTTGGCTTCGCCAGATGTGGCCGTCGGTTACTTCTTGGGTGTCGGCACCCGATGGCAGCGACGAGACGGTCCTGGAGGCGGCCAGGTCGTTGACGACGCGAGGCTTCCCGGAGTCCGTCCGCGAAGCTGCCGGTCGCCTTTCGCTGTCGGGCAAGACTCCGGCCGAGGTGGGATCCTTGTTTCGTGATCTCGCAACGGCGGCCGGCAACGACAGCAACCTGATTCTCGATCCGGACCTCGACAGCTTCTACGTCATGGACACGGTGGTGGTGCGTCTGCCAGACCTGATCACCCGTGCCGCCGAGCTCGACATGCTGGCTCGCCATCAGTCGACGCTGGATGAGCTTGACGATACGGCTCGTGCCGCTTTCATCGTGCTTCTGGGGCAGATCGAAACCGACATGAGCACGATCAAGGCGTCGGTCGAGGTCGCCAAGAAAAGCAATGCGTCCGGCTCGGTGGCCGCCGCGCTCGATGGCCCGACGGCAGCCTTTGTCGGCAATGTCGAGGCCTTCTCGCGAACCGCCAACAAGGTTGCCGCCGAGCTCAGGAATGACGCTACGCGAGCCACGGCCGACGTCTCGGGGCTTTCTGCGGCCAACAAGGCGCTCGTCGTTGCGGCGGATGGCTATTGGCGGCAGTCGGCTGACCAGCTCGACGAACTGCTCGAAGTGCGCGTCGGAGGTTTCTGGGCGCGCATGTCCACCATGCTTGGTCTCGCGCTCGGCATTGCCATTCTGGCCATCGGCGCGGCGGTGCTCCTGTCCCGCTCGATCGTTCGCAGCATATCCAGCCTGGACGCCCATATCAGGGAGCTCGGCGATGCCGACATATCCACCGAGCTGGTGGAGGCCGGCCGCTCCGACGAAGTGGGGCAACTGGCGCGCGCCGTCGCCTATTTCCGCGATCGGACTATCGAGAAGCTCAACGAGGCCAATTCCGAGGAAAGGCAGCGCGAGATCCTGCAAAACAAGCGGGCCGCCCTTGCCGGCGTCGCCGATCGCCTGCGCGTGTCGGTTCACTCGGTGGTGGCCGCGATCAATGGTCTCGCACAGAATGTCAGCGTCGTGATCGATGCCGTCGCGACCAATGCCTCGACGACGCGCAGCGAGCTGGATGTGTCGCTGAACCGTCTGGACCTTACCAACAAGGACATGAACGGCGTCGTTTCCGCCGTCACCGAACTTGCGGCCTCCTTGTCGGAAATATCCCAGCAGACCGCCGTTTCGGCCAAGGATGCGGAAACCGCACGGTCGTATTCGGAGGCGGCGAGGGCTCTCGGCACCAAGCTCACGCAGGCTTCGGAGAGGATCGGACAGGTCACGACCTTGATCTCGGCCATTGCCCAGCAGACCAATCTGCTCGCCCTCAATGCCACCATCGAGGCGGCGCGCGCCGGAGAAGCGGGCAAGGGATTTGCCGTGGTGGCTGCCGAGGTCAAGCAACTGGCTAACCAGACAGCGGGGGCCACCGACGAGATCACCCGGCAGGTTGAGGACATTCGTGCCGCTGCCCAGGAGGTCGCCTCTTCGCTCGATGAGATCACGGGATCGATCGAGGCCATGTCTTCGTTGAGCACGACCATTGCTGGTGCGGTGGAGCAACAAAGCGCGGCAACGTCGGAGATCAATGAGAGCCTGGACCGGTCCACGGCGGCCAATCACGATGTGGTTGCCAGCCTCAACTGCCTGCCGACGCTTGCCTCCCAGACCGAGCAGGCCGCGTCGAAACTGGCTGACATGAGCGGCACGCTCGTCGGTCAGGTGCAGAGCCTGGAGCGCGAGGTCGATGCGCTCGTTCACGACTTGATGGATCAGCGACGGCACCCGCGCAAACAGGCCGACGTCATGGTGGCGGTGGATTTCTCCAACGGTGCCCAGCGCTCGCTTCGTCTGCATGATGCGTCGCGTTCCGGCATGCGCTTGGCAATAAGCGACGGCATGAAGGCCGGCACCGAAGGTCGGATCCATCATCCGGCGCTCGGCCCGCTGGATGTCAAGGTTGTCTGGTGCAACGACCAGATGATGGGCGTCCAACTGATCGATCGCCTGCTGTCGGACGACGAGGTTGATCAGTTGGTTGCGCGCCGGCTTGCCGCGTGAGAATCCCCCATCGGCCGTCTACAGCCTGATCGGCCTCGACAATACGACCGCCGACGACGGACACAGGTCCTTGGCCTGCCGCGTGCCAAGAATGGCGTCGGGTGCGTTTTCTCGTGCGATGCGCTTGAAGCCCATTGCCTCGAAGGCCTCGGCTGCCGAGGTGGTCATCAGCCAAGCCGTCCGCCCGCCCTCGTCGAAGGCGCGACGGACGAGCCGCGACACGACGGCCTTGCCGGCGCCCTTGCCGCGCCAGGCGGGCAGCACCACAAGCGAGCGCAGGAAGGCGTCCGGCCCGTAGAGTTCGTGGCCTGCATACCCGACGATCTCGCCGGAGAGTGTGCGGTAGACGAAGAACCGCCGCCCCGGTTCGGTGAGGTCGCTCGTCGGCAAGCTTTCTGCCACGAGTGCTGCCACAAGTCCGACATCATCTCCGGCAATCTCCTGATCGCGCAGGCAGATCTCGCCGTCGTCCTTGACGAAGTCGGCAAGCGGTCCCTCCGGCAACAGGTCCAGCACCATGTCGGAGGGGCGGCAGAGCTTCACGCCGAGTGGGCTCACCACGATCGGCCGGTTGATCAGGATCGGGTGCGCCATCATGGCGTCGAGCAACTCGCCGTCGGTCAGCGCCGGATTGCCGAGCCCCAGCTCATCGTAGGGCGTGCCCTTGACGCGCAGCACGTCGCGCACGGCCATCCCCATCCGCTCGAGCAACTGTTGCAGGAGCTCCCGGCTTGGCGGGCACTTCTGATAGTCGATCACGTGCGGCTCGATGCCGGCATGGCGGATCAGGGCCAGCGTGTTGCGCGAGGTGCCGCAGCCGGGGTTGTGGTAGATCACGACATCCATGTCAGGCTGCCTTCTCGGCCGGGAAGAAGCGACGCGACCACAGCGCCACATTGACGAGGCCGATCATCACCGGCACCTCGACGAGCGGGCCAATGACGGCGGCGAAGGCGGCGCCGGAGTTGATGCCATAGACGGCCACCGCCACGGCGATCGCCAGCTCGAAGTTGTTGCTGGCCGCCGTGAAGCACAGCGTGGTGCAGCGCGGATAATCGGTGCCGGCCTTCAGCGACAGGATGAAACTCAGCGCGAACATCACCACGAAGTAGATCAGCAGGGGAACGGCGATCCGTACCACGTCGCCGGGGATGGTCAGGATCAGTTCGCCCTTCAGCGAGAACATGACGACGATGGTGAACAGCAGCGCGATGAGGGTGATCGGCCCGATCTTCGGCACCAAATGGCCGTGGTACCAGTCCTTCGAGACGAAGCGCAGCATGATCACGCGTGTCAGCACGCCGGCAATGGCCGGAATGCCGAGATAGATGAAGACGCTTTTCGCGATCTCTCCGATGGAGATATCCACCTCCGACCCCGTCAGTCCGAAGACCGGCGGCAGCACGGTGATGAAGAACCACGCGAACACCGAGTAGAACAGCACCTGGAAGATCGAGTTGAAGGCGACGAGGCCGGCGGCATACTCCGTCGAGCCCTTGGCGAGCTCGTTCCAGACGATCACCATGGCGATGCAACGGGCAAGGCCGATCAGGATCAGGCCCACCATGTATTCGGGCTTGTCGGGAAGGAAGATGATCGCCAGCGCGAACATCAGTACCGGCCCGATCAGCCAGTTCTGCACGAGGGAGAGTCCGAGAACCTTGAGGTCGGCGAACACTTTCGGCAGATCCTCGTAGCGCACCTTGGCGAACGGCGGATACATCATCAGAATCAGGCCGGCGGCGATCGGGATGTTGGTGGTGCCCACCGTTCCCGAGTTGATCATCGCCTCGACCGACGGAAAGGCGTAGCCAACCGCGATGCCGAACGCCATGGCGGCGAAGATCCAGAGGGTGAGGTATCGATCGAGGAAGCTGAGCCGGCTGGCAACGGACGTCATTTGGACTCTCCTGCCTTTGCCGTGGCCCCATCGAGACGACCGATATCGCGCAGGTGGCTGGTCAGGGCCATGCGGTCAACGCTCGCAAGCGGCAACGACAGGAAGGCGGTTATGCGGTTCTTGAGATAGCGCGCGGCGGTGATGAAGGCCGCCTTCTGCTGGAAATGGGTTCCGACGACGCGGGCCGGGTCCTCGATGCCCCAATGGGCGGTCATCGGCTGTCCGGGCCACACCGGGCAGACCTCACCGGCGGCGTTGTCGCAAACCGTGAACACGAAATCCATCTCGGGTGCGCCGGGAACCGCGAACTCGTCCCAGCTCTTGGACCGCAGCCCCTCGGTTGAAAAGCCTTCTTCCGTCAACACCTCGATGGCCAGCGGATTGACCAGCCCGGACGGATGGCTGCCGGCCGAGAAGGCGCGAAAGCGGCCGGCACCATCCTTGTTGAGAATGGTCTCGGCGATGATCGAGCGGGCGGAGTTGCCCGTGCACAGGAACAGAACGTTGTAGATGCGGTCTGGCATGGCAGCGTTCTCCAGGGGGAGGGATGTGGAGCAACTCTCGGTGCCGCGACAATCGAAGTGGCGGCCGAGCTCCGGGTGGCCGGCGCAGCAATCGTCCACCAGATAGCGCACGAGGCCGCGCACCGTTGGCACCACGGCACGATAGATAATCTGCCGGCTGCGACGTTCCGATGTCGCGAGACCGGCGCGCGTGAGGATGGCGAGATGGGTCGAGAGCGTGTTCTGCGGCACGCCCAGCCGCTCGGCGATGTCGCCGGCTGCCAAACCTTCCGGCTCGTAGCGGATCAATAGCTGAAATACATCGAGGCGCGTCTGCTGCGCCAGTGCCGACAGGGAATCGAGAGCTTGTGTCTTGTCCATATATCGACGCTAGTCGAAGTATCGATATAAGGCAAGATCCGGATTGCTGAGGGGGTTGTTGAGTCGTAATTGCTGATAGGCGCATAAGCGGATAGCCACATGAAAGATCCTGTCGACATTCTCTCGGCCCTGGCCGATCCCACCCGCCTCGGTGCCATTCGTCTGCTCTGGGACGGCGAGGAGCACTGCGTCTGCGAACTGATGCGCCGGCTGGGCGCCTCGCAGTCACGTATGTCCCGCCACATGGCTGCCCTGAAGGTGGCTGGCCTGGTTATCGACCGGCGAGATGCCCAATGGGTTCGCTATCGTCGCAATCCAGCTCTCAGCCCGGCCGTTGCCGCCGTGGTAGACGCGGCGCTGGCCCTGCTGGTTACCGAGAAAGCCGAGGAGATCGCGGCATGACCAGCTGTTGCCCGCTCCCAACGCCGCCCAAGCCGGAGGGGGAAGCCCGCGCCTCCCTGTGGATCAGCGCCACCATCGCCGCGATCATCCTCTGGTTCGTCGTCTATCAGCTGCTTAAGCCGGTCTCCCTGTGGGCGGTGGCGCAACTGCCCGTGGCGCCTGCCAGTCACCTCGCCGACGCTCTTGCCTTCTTCCTCTACGACACGCCCAAGGTCCTGATGCTGCTGACGCTGGTGGTGTTTGCCATGGGCGTTGTCCGCAGCTTCTTCTCGGCCGAGAACACCCGCCGGCTTCTGTCCGGCAAGCGCGAGGGCGTCGGCAATGTCGCCGCCGCGTCGCTCGGCATCGTCACGCCTTTCTGCTCCTGCTCGGCGGTGCCGCTTTTCATCGGCTTCGTCTCGGCCGGGGTGCCGCTCGGCGTCACTTTCTCCTTTCTGATCGCCGCGCCCATGGTCAACGAAGTGGCGCTGGGCCTTCTGTTCGGGCTCGTCGGCTGGCAGGTGGCGCTCACCTATCTGTGCTTCGGTCTCGGCGTCGCCATCGTCGCCGGCTACGTCATCGGCCGCTTCCATCTCGATGGTTGGCTTCAGCCGTGGGTGCGCGAGGTCCGCATGGGCAACGCCGAGATCCCGGAGAGGCAACTGACGATCGTCGATCGTCTTGAGGCCGGGCGCGACGCGGTCAAGGACATCGTCGGCAAGGTCTGGATGTGGGTGCTGCTGGGCATCGCCGTCGGAGCGTTGATCCACGGCTACGCTCCGGCGGAGCTGCTCGCCTCGATCATGGGTAAGGATGCCTGGTGGTCGGTTCCGGCGGCCGTCGTCGTCGGTGTCCCCATGTACTCGAACGCGGCCGGCATCATCCCCGTCGTCGAAGCCCTGATCGGCAAGGGCGCCGCGCTTGGCACCGTTCTGGCCTTCATGATGGCGGTGATCGCCCTGTCTCTGCCCGAAATGATCATCCTGCGAAAGGTGCTGACCGTCCGCCTGATCGCCGTCTTCGCCGGTGTCGTCGGGCTCGGCATCCTGGCCGTCGGTTATCTGTTCAACTTCCTCTTCGTCGCTTGACGCGGCAAAGGAGCAACCATGAAAATGGTCGGTTTCATCGGCGGTGGGCGTATCGCCAGGATCATGCTGGAAGGCTGGAAGAGGGCCGGCGCCTTGCCGAGGGCGGTCGTCATCTTCGACACAAACTCCGAACAGGCGACGAGGCTCGCATCCATCGCGCCTGAAATAAGGTCAGGCAGCCCAGCCGAGGCGGCATCTGCCGACCTTGTCATCGTCGGCTTGCATCCGCCGGTGCTTGCCGAGGCGCTGCCGGCGATCAAGGGGCACCTGAAGCCCGAAGCGGTTCTCCTCTCGCTGGCGCCGAAGGTGACGTTTGTCGGCCTTTCCAACCTGCTCGGCGGCTTCTCCCGCCTTGCCAGGCAGAACCCGAACGCGCCCTCGATCGTCGGCGAGGGGTATAACCCGATCGCCTTCTCTGCCGGTGTTCCGGAAGCTGAACGCCACATGCTCCTCGCGTTGATGGTGCCACTTGGCGACTGTCCGGTGGTGGAGGAGCGGACCATCGAGGCCTACGCACTGATCTCCGCCATGGGGCCGACCTACCTGTGGTTCCAGTTCAAGGAACTCAAGCGCCTCGCCGTGGAGTTCGGGCTCACGGATGCAGCGGCTCGTCAGGCGGTTGCCGCCATGGTCAACGGCGCCTCGGCAACGCTGTTCGAGTCCGGCCTGGCGCCCGACGACGTGATGGATCTTGTGCCGGTCAAGCCGCTCGCGGCCGACGAAGCGGCGATTGTCGCCGCCTACAGGGATCGCCTGAAGCCACTGTTTCAGAAGCTCACCTATCCCGCCTGAACTTTACCCGCCTGAACTTTACTTGGAGGACATCATGAAAGACATCAAGGTCCTTGGCTCCGGCTGCAAGACCTGCCAGCTCACTGCCGATCTCCTGAAGACTGAGGCCGAGAAGCTCGGCGTGCCGGTCACGATCGAGAAGGTCACCGACTATGCCGCCATTGCCGGCTATGGCATCGCTGCGACCCCTGGTGTGGTGGTCGATGGCAAGGTCGTGCATGCTGGCGGCCTGCCGAAGGCAGTCGATGTCGATGGCTGGCTGACGGCCTGATACTGTCTCCGGCAGGCTTTGGCCTTCCAGCAATCGGAACGGGCATGACGTCGTTCGACGGGCTCACATATGCCCGATCGCGTCGACGAGCAGCTTGGCGAACACGCTCCATCCCTCGCCGGTCAGCCAGACGAGGGTGAAGGCGCCGACGAGGCCGCCGACGGTTCCGGAAACGATGCCGATGACGACGGCGCGCCAGAACCCGCCCCAAACGCCGGGAGCAGCGGACGGCGCGGCCTTGGCGCTGCGCATGTGTGACCGTTCGGAGGATGGGGCACCCATCGGGCCAATCCGATCCATTGGCCCAAGCGTCAGGCCGGGCTTCTTCCTGTGATCGTCATCAAGGCGAGGCTCGGTCTTGTTGTTTCCCGACGCGTCCTGATCGGGAAGATCATCGGTCATGTCCAGAAGCGGGCCGAGATCCGGTTCGATGTCGCGTGCGTGCTGGTTCATCGTATGACCTTGTGGTTTCCGGCAAGGTCGATACGCGGGATTTGCGGCATTTCTGCGGGACTGCGTTTTCCCGGCTGCGACGGTCCGTTGCGACCGAGGCCGCGTTGGCTTTGGGAGCCGTGCCGGAACGGGAGAGATTCCGACACGGCTCCGATCGGGCGGGAGGAGGCCGCCCTATCCCTTCGCCGGCCTTCTCGGGGTTCGAAACCCCGGCTCAGGCGCGACCCGCCAAGGCTTTTGCCTTGGCGACGATGGCGTCGCGGGTGATCCCGAACTCGGCATAAAGCCGTTCGGCTGGGGCCGACGCGCCGAAGTCGTCGAGACCGATGACGTCCTCTTCGCTTGCGACATACCGTGTCCAGCCAAGCTTTCCCGCCGCTTCGATGGCAACGCGCGGCGCCGAACCGAGCACGGATGCGCGATAGGCCTTGGACTGTGCCTCGAAGAGCTCCCAGCACGGCATCGACACTACTGCAACGGAGAGCCCGTCATTCGCAAGCACTTCCGCTGCCTCTATGGCCAACGATACTTCGGTGCCGGTGGCGAGCAGCGTCACGTCACGCGTCTCGCCACCAAATCTGCGAATGACGTAGGCACCCGAGGCGACGCGATTCTCAGTGGGGTCTTCAGCATCGTTACCGCGCAACTGCGGCACCGCCTGCCGCGAGAGCGCCAGCAGCGAAGGGCGATTGCGGCTCCGGACAGCCACGTCCCAGCACTCGAGCGTTTCCACCACATCGGCTGGGCGGAAGACCAACAGGCGCGGCAAGGCGCGAAGTGAAGCCAGGTGCTCGACGGGCTGGTGCGTGGGGCCGTCCTCGCCGAGCCCGATCGAATCGTGGGTCATCACATAGATGGTGCCGATGCCCATCAACGCCGACAGGCGTATGGCGCCACGGGCGTAGTCGGAGAAAACCAGGAACGTGCCGCCGTAGGGAATGAGCCCCCCGTGGGTGACCATGCCGTTCATCATGGCCCCCATGGCGAACTCGCGCACGCCGTACCCGACGTAGCGACCCGACTGGGAACGGGTGAACTGGCTGTCGACCGCCTTGACACGGGTCAGGTTGGAGCCGGTGAGGTCGGCCGACCCACCGATCATCTCAGGCGCGGAAGCGGTGATCGCCTCAAGGGCGATCTGACTGGCGCGACGGGTAGCCACCTTCTGCGGATTGGCGAACAGTTCGCGTTTCAGCGTCTCAATGGAGCCTGGGTATCCCAAGGGAAGCGCGCCGCTCATGCGTCGCTCGAACTCGCCCCGAAGCACTGCCGGTTGGGCCGCGAGGCGGTCCTGCCAGGCCTGACGCTCCGCCGCGCCGCGACTGCCGATCTGACGCCACCGAGTGAGAAGCTCGTCAGGAATCGCAAAGGCTGGCGCGGTCCATCCGAGAGCTGCCTTGGTGGCGGCGGCCTCGTCGGCGCCAAGCGGCGCGCCGTGCGAGGACTCCTTGCCGGCCTTGTTGGGAGATCCGAAGCCGATCACCGTGCGCATGGCGATCAGAGAGGGGCGGGTTGTCGCAGCCTTGGCGGCGGCGATCGCCTGATCGAGAGCGCCGATGTTATGGCCGTCACATGTCTGGACGTGCCAGCCACAGGCCCGGAACCGCGCCGGAATGTCTTCGGAAAAGCTGATCGTCGTGGATCCGTCGATGGTGATCCCGTTGTCGTCGTAGAGAACGACCAACTTGCCGAGGCCGAGATGGCCGGCCAGCGAGGCCGCCTCCTGGCTGATGCCTTCCTCAAGGCAGCCGTCACCGCAGAGGACATATGTGTGGTGATCCACGACATCGGCACCGAACTCGTCGGCGAGCCGCCGCTCCTCCATCGCCATGCCCACTGCGCCGGCGATGCCTTGACCGAGTGGCCCGGTCGTCGTCTCGATGCCCTTGGCGTGGCCATACTCGGGGTGGCCGGCTGCCTTCGATCCCCACTGGCGGAAGGCCTTGATCTCATCGATCGTCATGTCCTGATAACCGGTGAGATAAAGCAGCGCGTAGAGCAGCGCCGACGCATGTCCGTTCGAAAGCACGAAGCGGTCGCGGTCGGGCCAGTCGGGGTGGGCCGCGTCGAATTTCAGGTGACGGGCGAACAGTACCGTCGCGGCATCCGCCATGCCGAGGGGTGCTCCGGGATGACCCGAGTTGGCGGCCTCGACCGCATCTATGGCGAGCGCCCGGATGCAGTTGGCGAGTTGGAAGTCCACCGGCGCGTTTGTCGCCTTTTCCCTGATCCATTCGGCTGTGGTCGACATGCTGATCCTCCCGTTTGCGACAGCTCCTAGCCCAAAATCACAAAAATATCAACATAAGTTATCAAACCAACACAATTAGGTTGATTTCGCCTGTTACGGTGTTATCTTCGCCTCAGAAAGCCCCGAGACGCACAGAGGGATGAGAATTTGATCGACTCGTCGGAAAGCGAGGCGGTGGAATTCACATCCACGCGGCGGAGGCCATAAGGTCCGGCAAGCGAATTCGGGCGCCAATATGCGGAGAGGAAAGCATGATCAAGGTGGCGGTGGCCGGTGACAGTGCCGGAGAAGGGCTGGCTCACGTGCTGGCCGAACATCTCAAGTCTCACTTCGAGGTGTTCGAAGTGTCGCGTACCGGTAATGTCGCCGATCCCTTCTATGCCAACCTTGCCGACCGGGTCGCAACGGGCGTTTTGGGCGGAACCTACGACCGAGCCATCCTTATTTGCGGAACGGGCATCGGCGTATGCATCAGCGCCAACAAGGTTCGCGGCATTCGCGCCGCGCTGACCCACGATGTCTACTCCGCCCAAAGGGCGGCGCTCTCCAACGACGCTCAGATCATTACCATGGGTGCCCGTGTCGTGGGGGTCGAACACGCCAAGCTGATCGCCGACACCTTCCTGAGTTTGACCGGAAAGTTTGATCCAGATGGGCCATCAGGAGGGAATGTAAAAGCTATCGAAGATGTCGACAAGAAGGACGCGGCACCTGCCGGTGGTACCCCTGTCTGAGGGTGCCTGGTGCGCGACTGACTTGAGATTCCCTTTCATCTGGCGGGGCGGAGGTGGCTGAAAAACCGCCTTCGCATCTGCTTTGTCGCAGCATGAACGGAATGCATTCTCCTGAGAACGTTTCGGATCGAATGTTTATGCCGCCGTATAGGGAACTCTACTTCTTGATGAAGCGCTGATGATGTGAAAGCCTCGTCGAGTGTTGAAGCGGACGACATGGATCGAATGCTTGGTGGCTCCGAAAATATGAAAGCAAAAATCTAAATATTCGGGCGCGACCGGAAGGCGAGTCGATTGGAGTAATCTCGTAAAGCTGGAAGACAGAATATCCAATTTGATACGGACGCCTTCTAAATCGATTGAGATAACAACAAAAGGCTGCACGGACAAAGACAATGAGCGAAGATACCGCGTTGGATGATGTTGAAGTCGAAGAGGCTCCGGAAGACGAAATCGTCGTCCTGGCTCAGAAGTGGAAGAAGAAGCGAGGCAGCCTCATCATGGCGCTTCACGAGCTTCAGGGGCGGCTCGGTTATGTACCGCGCGAATCCGCCATGAAGCTTGGCCGTGAAATGGGCATTCCGCTTGCCAACATCTACGAGGTGTTGACCTTCTACAATTACTTCAAGCTGGAAAGCCCCGGCAAGTACATCATCTCCGTTTGCACCGGCACGGCCTGTCACATCAAGGGGTCGCCGAAACTCCTGCACGGCATCGAGAACGAGCTCGGTATCAAGGAGGGCGAAAGCACGCCGGATGGCGAGTATCACCTTCAGGGTGTGCGCTGTCTCGGGTGCTGTGGCCTTGCGCCGCTCGCCTCGGTCAATGGCAAGGTCTACGGCAAGCAGGACGTCACCGACGCGCATGGACTGCTCGAGAACGTCAAGCGGGATGAGCCGATGCACGTTGCCGCCGAGTCCAACGACGCCGAGTAAGCCGCCGAGTTCTACCAATTCCAGATACAAGTGGGACCGTTATGAAGCCGGAAGAGCTTGAAGTGAAAGCTGCCGCCGAGCTTGCCAAACAGCAAGCAATGGACGTGCGCCTGGTCTGCTGCTCGAGCACGGGCTGCCAGTCATCCGGCGCGGCGGACATCGTCGCGCGTATCAAGGCCGATATCACCGAAAGAGGCCTGGCGGGCAAAGTTCAGGTTGGCGGCACGGGCTGCATGGGCCTGTGCAGCAAGGGGCCGTTGGTTCGCATGACCTGCAAGGGGCACGAGGATGTGCTGTTCAGCGAGATGACGCCAGATCTCGCGTCGCGCCTCGTCGAGGAGGTCGTTGCTCCTGTTGCCAATGGCGAAGAGATCCATGATCCCGTCGGCCCGCTTGGCGCCCATGTCGTCGATCTGCACGCCGCCTTTTTCGCCATGCAGGAGCGCGTTGTGCTCTCCAACAACGGGCATGCCGACCCTGAGAAGCTTGCCGACTATCTCGTGCATGGCGGCTACCAGGGCCTTCGAAAGGCTCTCACCATGTCGGCCGAGGAGATCTGCCAGGAGGTGCTGGCCTCCGGTCTGCGCGGCCGCGGCGGCGCCGGCTATCCGACCGGTCTCAAGTGGGATTTCGCCCATCGCATGCAGTCGGACGTCAAGTATGTGATCTGCAACGGTGACGAGGGCGATCCGGGCGCCTTCATGGATCGTTCCGTGCTTGAGGGGGATCCACACGCCGTCCTCGAAGGCATGATGATCGCGGCCCGCGCCATGAATGCCACCAACGGCGTATTCTACATCCGCGCCGAATATCCGCTCGCCGTCGATCGCATCGAGAAGGCCATCCGACAGGCGCGCCAGGCCGGCCTCGTCGGTCGCAACATCCTGAACTCCGGTTGGAGTTTCGATTTCGACGTCCGTCTGGGCGCCGGCGCCTTCGTTTGCGGCGAGGAGACGGCTCTCATCGCCTCGGTGGAAGGCAAGCTCGGAACGCCGCGCCCCCGCCCGCCGTTCCCTTCCGTCAAGGGGCTCTGGGACAAGCCGAGCTGCGTCAACAACGTCGAAACGCTCGCCAACGTGCCACGCATCCTGCTCAACGGCGCCGAGTGGTTCGCCGCCAAGGGGACGGAGAAATCGAAGGGCACCAAGGTCTTCGCGCTGACCGGCAAGATCGCCCACAACGGTCTCGTCGAAGTGCCGATGGGCATCACAATCCGCGAGATCGTCGAGACGATTGGTGGCGGCACCGGTACCGACCGCAAGGTGAAGGGCGTGCAAACCGGCGGTCCATCGGGCGGCATGATCCCGGAAAGCCAGTTCGATACGCCGATCTCCTACGAGCACCTGCAGCAGCTCGGCTCCATGATGGGATCGGGCGGTCTCATCGTCATCGACGACCATGACAGTGTCGTCGAACTCGCCCGCTTCTATCTCGACTTCTGCGTCGACGAGTCCTGCGGCAAGTGCGCACCTTGCCGCATCGGCGGAACGCAAATGCTGCATCTCCTGGACAAGATCGTCGCCGGCGATGGCACCGAGGAGGATATCGCGAACATCAGGATGATCGCCCAAGCCATGCAGAAGGGCTCCCTCTGCGCGCTCGGGCAGACCGCACCGACCCCGGTGCTGTCGGCGCTCAAGCATTTCCCGTCGGAGTTCACCGAGCGCCTCAAGCAGCCCGCGGCCGCGGAAGCCTGATTTCCCGAGATCGAGAAGTGGTCGAAATGACAGATATGATCAACGCAACGATTAACGGCGTGCCTGTGGAGGTCGCTCCGGGAACCACCATCCTGGATGCGGCGCGCAAGGTTCACGTGAAGATTCCGACGCTCTGCAAGCATCCGGACCTCGAGGCGACCGGCGCCTGCGGTATTTGCATCGTCAAGGTGCAGAACACCGGCAAGATGCTTCGCTCCTGCTGCACCCCCCTCGACGAGGGGATGGACATTCTGACGGAGACGCCGGAGATCGTCGAAGTGAGGCGCGGCGTGCTGGAGTTGACGCTGTCGCGTCACCCCAACGAGTGCCTCACTTGCCTCCGCAACCAGAACTGCGAGCTTCAGGCCCTCGCGGCCGATTTCGGCATGACCACATCGGATCTGCCGAACATCGTCCCCGATCTGCCGCTCGATACGTCCACGAAAAGCATCGTGCTCGATCCGCGCAAGTGCATCTTGTGCGGCCGCTGCATCACCGTCTGCCAGCAGCATCAGAACGTCTGGGCGCTGAGTTTTCTCAATCGCGGCTTCAAGACGCGCATCGCGGCAGCCGGCGACATCCCGCTGGCCGACTCGCCCTGCGTGCGCTGCGGCCAGTGCTCGGC
Organism: Pleomorphomonas sp.; assembly: GCA_030603685.1. GTDB lineage: Bacteria > Pseudomonadota > Alphaproteobacteria > Rhizobiales > Pleomorphomonadaceae > Pleomorphomonas. The sequence goes on along the minus strand of JAUVXG010000020.1, from coordinate 27,170 downwards.
CCATTGCCCGACCGGCGCCATCGTCGAGTATGACGAGACGGTTGCCGTCTGGAACAAACTGCAGGACCCCGAAGCCTACTGCGTGGTGCAGATCGCGCCGGCCGTTCGTGTCGCGGTCGGCGAGGCCTTCGGTTTCCCGATCGGCGCCAACCTCACCGGCAAGATCTACGCCTCGCTGCGTCGGATGGGGTTCAAGGCGGTGTTCGACACCAACTTCGGTGCCGACCTCACGATCATGGAGGAGGCCTCCGAGTTCAAGAGCCGCCTGCTCGAGGGAACGGGTGCCCTGCCGCTGATCACCAGTTGCTGCCCCGGCTGGGTCGATTTCATGGAGAAGTTCCATGGCGACATGATCGACCATTTCTCGAGCTGCAAGTCGCCGCACGAAATGGTCGGCGCTCTCTCGAAGACCTACTACGCCGAGAAGATGGGGATCGATCCGGCAAAGATCTTCGTCGTGTCGATCATGCCCTGCACGGCCAAGAAGTCGGAGATCATCCGCTCCAAGGAGATGAGCTCGTCGGGCTATCAGGACGTCGACGTGTCGCTGACCACGCGTGAGTTCGCGCGCATGATTAAGCAGTCGGGCATCGATTTCGTGACCATTCCCGATGAGCAGCCCGATCACATGCTCGGTGCCTACACCGGTGCCGGCACCATCTTCGGCGCAACCGGCGGCGTCATGGAGGCGGCGCTTCGCACGGCCCATTACTACGTCACCGGTCATGATGCGCCGCGTGTCGATTTCGAAATGACGCGCGGTCTGGAAGGGGTCAAGGAGGGCAAACTCAACGTTGCCGGCAAGGAGATCCGCGTCGCGGTGGCGCACGGCCTCGCCAATGTCGAGCAGGTGCTGGAAAAGGTGAGGGCCGCCCGCGAAGCCGGCGAGGAACTGCCCTATCACTTCATCGAGGTGATGGCCTGTGCCGGTGGCTGCGTTGGCGGCGGTGGACAGCCCTATGGCGCCACCAACGAGTTGCGCACCAAACGGGCCGCCGGACTGTATCAGGAAGATCAGGCTGGGCTGTGGCGTTGTTCGCACCACAACCCCTATATCAAGGAACTCTATGCCGAGTTCCTGGGTGAGATCGGCGGCCACAAGGCCCATGATCTTCTGCATACCGGCTATCAGGTGCTGCCGGAATACAAGCGCTGATGTCGCGTTGAGGTCGGGAGGCCGAGCGGGCGTTGCCTGCGCGGCCTCCCGACTCCAATCGTGCGACTTGTCTCCGCGTCGGTCCTCCCTGTCCCGCGAGAGATGGGCGGGCCCGCCGAACCGAGGCTCCGCGGGGCGTATCTCAAGACGTTTCTTCCGCCGCCGGGCTCCGCGGGTGTACGGCGGGCTTCACGGCTCCCTTTTCTCCCCGTTGAGGTCGCGACCTGATCGCTGGCCAGTCGGCTCTCCGGCCCATCCCCCACGAAAGCTGGCTGTCGCCGCGCCTCGGAACTGGACCGCGGCGCACGCGATCCAACGCGGCGTGACGACCGCCCGATCTGTGATCGTTCACCGCTTACAGCCGCTTCGACTTTCCCAAGAAAATCTTTGCCTTTCGCATGAATACGGTCACCTAGTGAAGGTATTCGGTCGTATATCCGTTGTCAATTCTCGATCGGGAACTTCTACTCTTCGTGGTGGACCAATATGATGATGAGGTAGACGTGGAGTGAAGAGGCGGGTGGGGATATAGACTATGCGTATGGTGGTTTTGTTCTGCTACTGAAGGACATTCAGCGAAAATCCTGGCGGAACTCTTTTGCGCGAATGGGCGCGTGGTGAGCGGATGCTCAGAAGTTCCAGTCGGTCTCACCGGCCGATTCTGTGCAGAATGTCATGATGCGAGAGTGAAGTGATCAAGAAGCCGGCCAAATCAGCGTCACTTACGACAAATCTGATATGTTTGTATCAATTTCAATGTCAATTTGGCCCGTAAGAACGCGAACAAACGCTCATGTCTGTTGACATCCGGTCGAGCCGAGCGTAGCGTCCAATCAAACAACAAGCGCAGCAAGACGACTGCGTTAGGGAAGGAATTTGGTCGCCAGGTCCACGCATCTAGACGTGCCGGCGAGCGGCTTGCCAAGTTTGAAGTACAGTGACCGCTTTCGTTCATGACGTTTGCGGTAACGGGCAAGGTATGTCCGGCATGTGAGTGGCCGGACAGACAATAATAACTGGGTTAGGGTGGAGACGACCGATGAATAGAATATTCAACGATCCCGATCTCATGGTCGAGGATGCCGTTCGCGGCTATCTCAAGGCGCATCAGGATCTGGTATCGGAGACAACAAATCCGCGCGTGATCAAGGTCAAGTCCGCGCCGAAGGCCGGCAAGGTCGGCGTGGTGACTGGTGGCGGCTCCGGTCATGAACCGGCCTTCCTCGGCTACGTCGGCGAGGACATGGTCGATGCGGTCGCCATCGGAGAGATCTTCTCCTCGCCCACGGCCCAGGCCTTTCTTGATGCGTTCAAGGCCAGCAACGGTGGCGCCGGCGTCGCCTGCCTCTACGGCAACTATGCCGGCGACAACATGAACGTGAAGATGGCCATCAAGATGGCTGCCAAGGAGGGCATCACCGTCAAGACCGTGGTCGCCAACGACGACGTCGCGTCCGCGCCGAAGGATGAGCTTGCCAAGCGTCGCGGCGTCGCCGGCGAGATCCTGATGTGGAAGGTCGGCGCGGCGCGTGCTGCCGAAGGCGGCAGCCTCGACGAGGTGATCGCCGCCGCCCAGAAGGCGATCGACAACACCCGCTCGATCGGTATCGGCCTCAGTCCCTGCACGATCGTCGCTGTCGGGCATCCCAACTTCCAGATCAAGGATGGCGAGATGGAGGTCGGCATCGGTCATCACGGCGAGCCGGGCGTCTCGGTGATGAAGACCAAGCCGGCGGCCGAAATGGCCGACATGATGCTGGACTATGTGCTGCCCGATCTGCCCTTCGCAGCCGGCGACAAGGTCGCGGTCCTGCTGTCGGGCCTCGGTGCGACGCCGATCATGGAACTCTACATTCTCTATGATCGCATTGCCGAGATGCTTGGACAGAAGAAGATCGAGATCAAGCACAACTTCGTCGGCAACTACTTCACGTCTCTCGAAATGATGGGCGCAACGCTCACCGTCATGCGCCTCGACGACGAACTGGATCGGTTGCTTGCCCGTCCGGCGCGTTCGATTGGTCTCGTGAAGTAAGGAAGGACGGATCATGAACCTTCCCGTCAGTCAGGCCGGCTTTCTGGTAACCGACCTCGTCAAGGCGATCGTTGCCGAGCGCGATCATCTGAGTGAGATCGACGGCGCCATTGGTGACGGCGATCACGGCGTCAACATGGCCAAGGGCTTCAACCTGTGTGCCCAGGCGCTCGGTACGCCGACGCCGGGTCTGAAGGAAAGCCTCGGCATCCTCGGCAACACGCTGATGGCCGGAATCGGGGGCTCGATGGGGCCGCTCTACGGCACCTTCTTCAACGAGATGGCCGACTCCCTCGACGGGGTCGCCGAACTCGACGCCCCCGCTTTCGGCCGAATGATCCGCGCCGGTCTCGACGGCGTGCTCGACATCGGCGGCGCCAAACCCGGCGACAAGACGTTGCTCGACACCCTGGTGCCGGCGGTGGAGGCCTTCGAAGCGGCCTTGTCGGCCGGCAAGCCCTATCGGGCGGCGCTCGACGACATGGTCGACGCTGCGCGAAAGGGGCGAGACTCGACCGTTGCGATGATCGCCAAGGTCGGCCGGGCCAGTCGGCTCGGCGAGCGCTCGCGCGGTGTGATGGATGCCGGCTCGGCATCGTGTTGCATCATTCTCGAAACCCTCGCGGCGAGCGTTGCCACGAAACTCGACTGAACGAAGCGGCGGCGGTGCCCTTTCAGAGGATCGGCCGTGGCCGGGCGCCACGGTCAGGGAAAGGGCATGCCGGCTGCCGCTTGCACCAAGTTGGCGGTGTTCTGTCGGCCAAGCCGTGACGCTGCCGAACCCTCAGGGAGGAAGACATGAATTTCGTAAAGCATCCCCGTTCGATCTCGCTTGGCGAACTGCCGGCGAAGATGGACGCCGTCGTTGCCTACGCACCCGGCGATTTCCGCTTTACTCAGGTCGATGTGCCGCGCGCCGGTCCGGACGAGATCATCATCAAGGTCGAGGGTTGCGGCATCTGTGCCGGCGACATCAAGAGCTATGATGGTGCGCCGTCCTTCTGGGGCGACAAGGATCAGCCTGCCTACATCAAGGCGCCGATGATTCCCGGCCATGAGTTCGTCGGCATTGCCGTGGAGCTAGGCGAGAACGTCGCCGCCGAGGGCAAGTACAAGCTTGGTGACCGGCTGATCTCCGAGCAGATCGTGCCATGCGGCCATTGCCGGTTCTGCCAGCGCGGCGAATACTGGATGTGCGAGAAGCACGACGTTTATGGTTTCCAGACCAACGTCAACGGCGCCATGGCCGCCTACATGCGCTTCCCCAAGGAATCGCGCACCCACAAGGTCCCCAACGATCTGCCGCTTGAGAAGGCTATCCTGGTCGAGCCTTATGCCTGCTCGGCGCACGCGGTCAATCGAGGCAAGGTCCAGTTCGACGACGTGGTGGTGCTATCGGGCGCCGGTACGCTCGGCTTGGGCATGGTCGGCGCCCTGCGGCTCAAGAATCCCAAGAAGCTGATCGTCCTCGATGGCAAGGAGGACCGGCTGGAGCTCGCCAAGAAGTTCGGCGCCGACATGGTCCTCAATCCGTTCAAGGAAGATGTCGACAAGATCGTCAAGGACCTGACCGACGGATATGGCTGCGATGTCTACATCGAGGCCACCGGTCATCCGTCCAGCGTGCTTCAGGGCCTCAAGATGATCCGCAAGCTCGGCCGCTTCGTCGAGTTCAGCGTCTTCAGCCATGACGTCACCTGCGACTGGTCGATCATCTCCGACCGCAAGGAGCTTGACGTCCTCGGCGCCCATCTTAGCCCCTACGTCTATCCCTTTGTCATCGATGCCATCGCCGACGGCCGCTTGCCGACCGAGGGCGTGGTCACGCACAAGCTGCCGCTCAAGGATTACGACGACGGCTTCAAGATGATGAAGAAGGGCGACAAGTCTCTCAAGATCATGCTGGTCCCCTGAGAGAGGACATTGTTGGGGCGACGCCGTCGCCCCAACACGATCTTCCCTGCGCGCTGTTCTCGGCCGGATGTGGGCGTTGCTCTTTCCGGGCCAGGCGCGGCCGATCAGTCCGTCGGAACGGCGTCCACGATGCGCAGCTGTACGTTGCTCTTTCGCAGCAGCTCGGCTTCGGCCGGTGGAATGCCGGAATCGGTGATCACGGTGTCGAACTCGGTGAGGCCGGCGAGGCGGATGAGGGCCGTGATGCCGAACTTCGAGCTGTCCACCAGCAGCACGCGGCGATCGACCGCCTCCATCAGCGCCCGCTTGGTTCGCACGACGTCCTCCTGCTGGTGGTAGGCCACCGAACCGAGAATGGTCGAGGTCGACATGAACAGCGTGTTGGCCCTGAGCGTCGAGACCGTTTTCTCACACAGATAGCCGAAGAAGGCATTGAAACGGGAGTTGTAGTGACCGCCGAGGCAAATGGTCTCGATGCCGTGCGCCTCCTTCAGCATGTCGATCACGGTCAGGCTGTTGGTGATGACCGTCAATGGCTTGCAGCCGACGATCAGCGGCGCCATGCGGGACACGGTGGTCGAGTCGTCGAGAATGATCGCCTGTCCGGGCTCGACCATCTCGATGGCGGCGCGGGCAATGGCTTCCTTCTCCGCATCGGCGAGGCGAGACCGATAGAGGATGGTGCTTTCGACCAAGCTTGAGGAATGCACGGTGACGCCACCGTGAACGCGGCGAACGATGCCCTGTTCCTCAAGGATCTTGAGGTCGCGATGTACGGTCATCCGGCTGACGCCGAAATGCGTCGCCAACTCATCGACCTGGGCGGAGCCGACAGGCAGAAGGTACTCGAGAAGTGCCTTGCGTCGTCCCTCCGGTCCTGAAGACGGCCTCACGCCCCGGCGTCGGTCATGTTCGATATCCACGGTCGTAACGTTCCTCCTAGGGAATCTGTCCCGGTGTTAGCACAATTTGACGCAAATTGTAGCACCTTGTCGTCACATCACGCACTGCTTTCGGCGAAGACGGGGAGGCCAGTTCTCCGTTGCCGACGGAAAGCAGCGGCCGGCCGGGCGGGCGCGCTCCGCCTCGGTACAACGACCTAGCCTGTCATGGGCCTCGGGCGATCTCTCCCTGGACAAATTGGCAGTTATGGGCGCCGACGGCTGATTGGTAGCAAAATAACCGTACAAATGATACAAAATCAACATATACTGTTATATTTTCTTGACTTGAGCCTCTGATCTGCTACGTTCCGCTCATTCCATTTCCAGCGAGTGAGTCTGCGCCAGGCGACGGCGTCGCCCGTGGACCGGAAGGAAGGCAATCGTCATGACCGACAAACTCGCCGGGCTTGCCCGGCACACGGTAATCGTCGCCGATAGCGGCGACATCGCTCAGATCAAGGCCGTAAGGGCTCAGGACTGCACCACCAACCCGAGCCTCATCCTAAAGGCGGCGAGCAAGCCCGAGTATGCCGCTCTGATGGACGAAGCCATCGCCTATGCGGTTGCTCGCGAGCGCGATGCCGGTGCTCGTCTCGAGTTGGCGCTCGACAAGCTGGCGGTCAATTTCGGATCGGAACTGGCCCGTATCGTGCCGGGCTACGTGTCGACCGAAGTCGACGCCCGCCTGTCGTTCGACTCGGCCCGCACCGTGAAGCGCGCCGAGCGTCTGATCGCCATCTACAAGGAAGCTGGCGTCGATCCCTCGCGTATCCTGATCAAGATCGCCGCAACCTGGGAAGGCGTGAAGGCGGCCGCCGAACTCAAGGAAAAAGGCATCGCCTGCAATCTGACGCTGATCTTCGCCAAGGCGCAGGCGGCACTGTGCGGCGCCGCTGGCGTGTTTCTGATTTCCCCGTTCGTCGGGCGAATTACCGATTGGTACAAGGCCCATGGCGCGGTCGTGACCTCCGCCTCGGATGATCCCGGCGTTCGTTCGGTTCGCGAGATCTACGACTACTTCCGTGCCTTCGGATACAAGACGGTGGTGATGGGCGCTTCCTTCCGCAACACCGACCAGGTTCTCGGTCTCGCTGGTTGTGATCGCCTGACGATCAGTCCCAACCTCCTGGAGGAACTCCGTGCGGCCGAGGGAGAGGTGGAACGCCAGTTGGGCGCCAACCCACCGTCACGTGACATTCGTCCCCTCGATCTCGACGAGACGAGTTTCCGCTGGCAACTCAACGAGGACGCGATGGCCACCGAAAAGTTGGCCGAGGGTATCCGGCAGTTCGCCAAGGACACCGAGACCTTGTGTGGATTGCTGCGAGCAAAGTTGCCGGTCTGATCAGGCCGAGAAAACACCCGACGTAGCTCGGGATCGCGCGGGAACGGCCAGGGTGCGTCCCGCGCGCTGTTGCGTGTGGCTTGGGGCGGCTGTTCGCTGGAGCGCTGAACGAAGGCTGGTTATGCCTCTCCGCATAGCATGATCGCCCGGGAGGGAGCATTCCTCGCGGCTCGGACGCGCTTGCCGGCGTATCTCTCCAGTTGCTGCGCGACAAGCTCATATTGTTGTGGTATAATCGAAACACATTTAATGACTTTATTGTTGCATCTTCCCTAGCAGTCGAAGAAAATAACAAGAAGCCACATGCCCGGTGGTGAGGAGAAAGCCGGGTACGTGGACCGCGAGGAAACTGTCGAAAGGACGTGTGCAGCGCCACTGGCGCGATTGCGGCCGGTGGGCTTTGTCTCTCCGGACGAGGCATGTTCTCGGAATGATACTTTCGACAAACGATCCGTCTTTGCGCCGAACGAGCCAAGGTGTCGGAAATACTCCGCTGGAAAGAGTGGAGGCGGTCGGGAGGAAGACACGTGGATACTCTTCTTGAGGTCGACGGACTGAAGAAGTCCTTCGGCGGGGTTGCCGCTTTGTCTGATGGTCGGCTCCTGCTGCGTGCCGGGTCGGTTCATGCCCCTTGCGGCGGCAACGGCGCCGGCAAGTCGACCTTTCCCAAGTTCCTGACGGGCTCTACAAGCGTGACGGCGGCATCATCCGGCGCAGGGGCGCGGAAGTCGACTACGCCAGTCCTGCCGAGGCACTGGCCGCTGAAATAGCGATCGTCGAGCAGGAACTCAGCCCCATTCCTCACATGACCGTGGTTGAGAACATCTATCTGGGGCGAACCGTCGCGGCGGTTCGGAGGTGTCGATTTTGCGTCGATGAACCGCGCGGCGAAGGCTCTTTTGGACGAGCTCGAATTCAACATCCGTCCCACGCAGCGAATGAACGAGCCGACGGTCGCCGAGATGCAACTGGTCGAGATCGCCAAGGCGCTCAGCCATGATGCCGAAGTGATCTTCTTGGACGAGCCCACCTCGGTCATTGGTGAGCGAGAGGTCCCACGTCTGTTTTCCGCAATTCGCCGGTTGCAGGCGCTCGGTCGGGGTGTCGTTTACGTTTCGCATCGTCTGTCGAAGATTTTCGAGATTGCCGACACCTACACGGCCTTTCGCGACGACGCCTACGTCGGCAGCGGTTCGCTTGCCGAGGTCAATCGCCAGGACCTGATCCGCATGATCGTCGGCCGAGAGCTGTCGGACGAGTATGTCAAGACCAACCAGCCAACCGACGTGGTCGGCATAGAGGTCGACGGTCTTTGTCGACCGGACGCTTTCGATGCCGTCAGCGCCAGTTTTGCGACGACCTCGTCGACCCCGCCATCTACGGCGCACCGTATCCCGTGTCCATTCCGCTCGCGGTGGGCGTCGTGGTGAGCATTGCCTGCGGAGCCCTGTCGGGCCTCATCGTATCCTATTTTCTCCGTCCCCGCCTTCGTCACGACGCTCGGCATGTTGTCGGCGGCGCGTGGCCTGACGCTGATCTTCGGCGGCGGTCGCCCCGTTCCGGCGCTGACGCCCGAGTTCCGCTGGATCGGGACCGCGGCTATGTGCTTGGCATTCCGGCGCCTGTAGTCATCCTGGCGGTGGTCTTCGGATTGGCTGGTGGATTCTTACGCGAACTCGCTTCGAGGCCATGGTCGCCTTGGGAGCCTCCCTTTCCCTCCGCTCGATGCGTCAGACTCGGAAAGATGCGCCTCGCTGGGATGCAGTTCCCTTCCGGAGGTGCGGTCGACACCTCCGATCGGGAGAGTTGCGGTGTTACGTTTGGTGATGTGTCGTCTCGGACAGGCATATTCTCCGCCCTCGGGAGGGAGACGAGGCAGCCACAGGTTAGTCAACTATTTGTTTAATATTGTGAAAATTTCCGAGGCGGATTCAGGGTGGGTGGGGTGTCCGGCCGACCCGGTTTGGTTTTCCGGCCTCTGGACGAGATAAAAGAACATGTTTGTGGTATAAAAAAAACACAAGTCATTGACATCGGTGTTACGGTTGCCGTATGGTTTGATCAAAATAACAACAGATCACACGCTCGGTGGGTGAGGAGAAGCCCGAGGCGCGTCGACTGGGAGGATACACGGACACATCACTTTCGATGCTCGGTGGGCATCGTGGCCGGGCAATCGTGTCTCGGCTGTCGGCGACATGCCGACAACAGGTGTGCCGTGCCCAACCAGCCTCAGTGTGGTCGTCAATGGTCGGGGTTCCCAAGCGATGATCAACAAGGCGAATGCGGCAATCGTTGAGACGAGGACGGAGAGGCCCACGTCGTCCGGGCGACGGAAGCGGCGTCTTGCATTGCTGGGTGGCGTGCTGGTTGTCGTTCTGGCGATAGCGCTCGATACCAAAGTGGTTCGGATCGGCTCGACCGACGATCTGCGACAGGCTGCGTTCTCGGCTGCCGCCTACGGTGCCAAGACGTTTCCCGAGATCAAGGCAGCGATCGAAACCCGAGCCGTCGAGGCGACCACCTTGCAGCAGGCCATCCTCGCCAACAAGGACGAGGCCCTCTCCAAGTATGGCGTCGCCGGTGGTTCCGGACCGGTCTTCTCCGTGAAGTTCGTCGGCGTCGCAGGCGAACGGCTGGCTTCGGGGCTCTGCGAGGTCAAGGTCACCGATCTACCGGATGTGAAAGTCCGTATCCAGACCGGGCCGGCCATCAACGGTACCGAGTTGCGGGACGCCACCGGCACCATTTCCTTCGGTCAGTTTACCAATCAGATCGAGTATCAGAACGCCGGTTCGGCGCTGAACAACGAGATGAAGAAGACGGTTCTTGCGGCCGTCGACACCGGCGCCCTGGCCGGCAAGACGGTCTCCGTGGTCGGAGCCTTCCGGCTGATCAATCCGAAAAGCTGGCTGGTGACGCCGGTTCGCCTGGAGGTCCAGTGAAGTGGACACGTCCATCCTCCCCGTCTCGGAGCCGGAAACGTCGGAAATCGTGCTGAGCGCGCGGAATGTCGCCAAGACATTCGGCAGCATTCAGGCCCTCAAGGGGGTGAATTTCGACGTCCGCCGCGGCCAGGTGACCGCGCTGTTCGGAGAGAACGGCGCCGGCAAATCCACGCTGATGAAGATCCTGTCCGGCGTCTACAAGCCGACATCCGGCACGATCATCCTCGATGGCGAACCGATCGAGTTCGACTCGTCGACCGACGCGCGCAACCACGGCATTTCCATCATTCATCAGGAACTCAGCCTCGCGCCGAACATGACGGTGCGCGACAACATCTTCATGGGTCGGGAGATCCGGACCATGAAAGGCGTCGACTTCGCCGAGGAAGAAAGGCAGTGCCGCCTGTTGCTCGCCGAACTCGAGGAAAACATCGACCCGAAGACCAAGGTGGAGGACTTGCGCCTTGGTCAGCAGCAGATCGTCGAGATCGCCCGCGCCCTGTCGGTCAACAGTCGGATCCTCATCATGGACGAGCCGACGTCGGCGCTCTCGGCCTCAGAGGTCGAGGTGCTGTTCAAGGTGATCCGCGACCTGAAGAGCCGGGGCGTGTCGATCGTCTACATTTCCCATCATCTCGAGGAAGCACTGCAGATCACCGATCACGCCGTCGTCCTCCGGGATGGCAACATGACGGCGTACGCTCCACGCGGCGACATCGATCTCGAGTGGATCGTCCGCCACATGGTCGGCGAACACTTCAATCTCGGGACGCCGCCCACCGGATACGAGTTCGGTGACATCGTGCTCAAGGTGGGTGAGGTCACCGTGGTCGATGGCACCGGGAACCAGAAGCTGGTCGATGAGCTGTCGCTCGACGTTCGTGCCGGGGAGATCGTCTGTATCTACGGCCTGATGGGGGCCGGGCGTACCGAACTTCTGGAATGTCTGGCCGGCCGACTCGTCGCCCGTCACGGACAGGTGCATCTCAACGGTCGCGACATTACGCGCGCCAGTATTGCCGAACGGATCGCCGAGGGGCTGGTGCTGGTTCCGGAAGACAGACAGCGAGATGGCTTGGTGCAAACCATGACCATCGGTCAGAACCTGTCGCTGGCGAGCCTGCTTCGCCTTGTCCGTGGCCTGTTCACCTCCAAGCGGCTTGAGCGCGAGCATATCGATAACGCCATCCGACGGACTACCGTCAAGGCGGGCTCGCCCGATCATCTGATCGGCTCGCTGTCCGGCGGCAACCAGCAGAAGGTCGTCATCGGCAAGATGTGGTCGACCAATCCCAAGGCGATCCTTCTCGACGAGCCGAGCCGAGGCATCGATATCGGCGCCAAGGCGGAGGTCTTCCGTCTGCTCGCCGAGGGCGCCCGCGAGGGCTTGGCCGTTCTCTACACGACCTCTGAAGTCGGCGAGTGCCTGAGCGTCGCTCATCGCATCATCGTCATGCACAAGGGAAAGATCTCTGCCGAGTTCGGCTCAGATGTGACCAAGGCACGAATTATGGCGGCTTCGGGTGAAGCCGTTGTCCACTAGAGCATCATCCGACCGGAGTGAAGCGAGGATCGAAAAGATGATGCTTCACAAACAAAGGCCTAGGGCGCTGATCTGAATCAATCAGATCGAATAGCGCTCTAAAAGTCCAGTGAGCAGGACAACGTCGATGTCTAGCACAGATGTTTCAAAAATGAACCCGACCGCAACCAAACCGAAGATCAACATTGCCGGACTTCTCATCGAAGGGCGTGCTTTTGGCGCACTTCTGGTCATCATCGTATTCTTCTCGCTGATGTCGCCAAACTACCTGACCGTCAGCAATCTCCTGATCATGTCGTCGCATGTTGCGATCTATGGCATTCTGGCGATCGGCATGCTTCTGGTCATCCTGACCGGCGGCATCGACCTGTCGGTCGGTTCGGTGCTCGGTCTTGCCGGCATCATCGCCGGCTTCCTGATGCAGGGCATCACCATCAACGCTTTTGGCGTCATCCTTTATCCGCCGGTATGGGCGGTGACGGTGATGACGTTGGCCTTCGGCGCCTTCCTTGGTTCGATCACCGGTGTCCTCGTGGCCTACCTGCGCGTTCCGTCCTTCGTCGCCACGCTGGGTATCCTCTACGTCGCTCGTGGCATTGCGCTGCTGATTACCAACGGTCTCACCTACAACAACCTCGGTGGCAACGAGACCTACGGCAATACCGGTTTCGACTGGCTAGGCTTCAATCGCCTGTTCGGCATCCCGGTGAGCGTCATCATCCTTGCCTTGCTGGCCGCCGTCTTCGGCATCATCCTGGCCCGCAGCGCCTTTGGCCGCTGGATCTACGCCACCGGCGGCAACCAGCGCGCCGCCGAGCTGTCGGGTGTGCCGGTCCCCTTCGTACATATCTGCGTCTACGCGCTCTCCGGAATGCTGGCCTCGGTCGCCGGGCTGGTGCTGTCCTCGCAACTGACGTCGGCCGGTCCGACCGCCGGCTTCACCTACGAGATGATCGCCATCGCCGCGGTGGTGATCGGTGGCGCGTCGCTTAATGGCGGGCGCGGCAACGTGCGGGGCACCATGCTGGGCGCCTTCGTCATTGGCTTCCTGTCCGACGGCTTGGTGATCATCGGCGTCTCCGCCTACTGGCAGACCGTCTTTACCGGCGCGGTCATCGTGCTCGCCGTGTTGCTCAACAGCCTTCAGTACGGCGGCAAGCGTTTCTAGCCGCCGTCCCTCCGCTCGTCTCTGCTCCAGGCCGGAGGAACATGCCTGGGCGGAAAGCTTCGTCGCCTGTCTGGCGCGAAAAACAACCTAGGGAGAGAAACATGCCTAACGCCTTCCGCCGCGTGCTCCTGGCCGCAGCTGCCGTGACTCCGATGATGACCGGCTACGCCTATGCCGACGGCCTTATCTCCATCATCGTGACCGATCCCGCCAATCCTTATTGGTTCACCGAGGGTGAGGTTGCCAAGGCAACGGCCGAGAAGCTCGGCTACACCGCCAACGTCGCCGCTCACAAGGGTGACACCAATACCGAAAGCACGCTGATCGATACCGCGATCACCAACAAGTCGGTGGCCATCATCCTCGATCCGGCCAATGCCGACGGTTCGGTGGGGGCCGTCAAGAAGGCGGTCGCCGCCAACATTCCCGTGTTCCTGGTGAACGCCGAGATCAACCAGGAAGGTCTCGCCAAGGCGCAGTTGGTCTCCAACAACGCTCAGGGCGCGGCCGTCGGGGCCCAGCAGTGGGTGCAGATGGTCGGCGAGTCGGGCAACTACGTCGAACTGTTCGGCAACCCGGCCGACAACAACGCCGCCACGCGCTCGAACGGCTACGAGACCGTGCTGACCCAGTATCCCGATCTCATCAAGGTCGGCCGCGAAGTGGCCAACTGGGACCGCGCCCAGGGCTACAAGAAGATGCAGTCGCTGCTGCAGGCACATCCCGATATCATCGGCGTGATCTCTGGCAACGACGAGATGGCGCTCGGCGCGGTGGCTGCCCTCAAGGAAGCCGGCAAGCTCGACCAGGTGAAGGTGGGTGGCTTCGATGGATCGCCCGACGCGGTTGCCGCCATCAAGGCGGGCGAGCTGCAGTACACCGTCCTTCAGCCGGTGGCGACCTTCTCCCAGAAGGCAGTCGAACAGGCCGACAACTTCATCAAGACCGGCAAGACCGGCGTCGACACCGAGAAGCAGCTCTACGACTGCTTCCTGATCACCAAGGACAACGTCGACAAGATGACCTCGCCCTTCGTGCTGTCCGAGTAACTCGGCAACGCTGCTCTCCGGTCGAGTGCGGGCGAGAGATCGCCGCTTGACCGGAGGGCTTCGAGGACGAGACGCCCCGCTTTCCGGCCATCCGGCCCCGTTGGCATTTGCTCCCCCGAATGGACGACGGTGAAGTCGGAGGCAGTCAAGTCGGCAACGGCCGCGCCGCCGAGGTGTGCGGTTTGCAACAGGCCGAAAGCAGGGTTTTGCCCGCATCGCCAGCGCGATGCGGGCTTTTTGTCGTTTGGCTCGGTGCTGAGCTTCGCGGGGGGATTTGACGATATGAAATAGGCATATGTGGCATTGACGTTAGAAGTATATCAAGAATCATGGTAATATTATCGGAAATGAAGTGACGTTTGAGAGGCGCTCTGCCCGAGAGGGTATGGAACGTCCGATGCCGCCTGGTTTCGCTTCCCGCGTTCCATCAGGGGATAGAGCCAAGTCGTCGGGGCCGGTTCTGGTGGAAGGAGGGCGGGGCGACGGCTCGCGGCTCCGTACAGCGGGCGGCGGCGGAGCCGATCTCGGGAAGCGAAAGCCGGTTCTGGAAGGGGAAAGTCATGAGAATCGTCAATGCCTCGCTAATGCTCAAGACCAACTTGCTGGTCGGGATGCTGGGCGTGATGGCGCTGCTCGGCAGCGGTTACTCGTCGGTCAACATGCTGATGGTCGACCAGCGCTATTCGGACCTGCTCAACGGCTCGGTGGCAGCCGCCGACTACGTCGGTCGCGCCAATCGGGCGATCTCCGACATCGTAACATCCATGTATCAGAATGCGGCCGCATCGACGCCGGAGCAGATCCAGCAAGCTGCGATGTTGCGCACAACCAGCCGCTCCAACTTCAACAAGTATATCGACTCCGCTGCCAAGGCCCTGCCGGCCAAGGCAGTGGAGCTGAAGGCCATCCGGTCGAACCTCGACAAGGTTTTCCTGGACACTTGTGGCAGTGTCATGGAGAGGCTGATGTCGTCCGATCGCAAGCAGATCGACGCGGCGGTCGACGACATGCTGAAGTCTTGCACGCCGGCCATCGAGAAGACCCAAGCCACGGCTGTCCGTTTCAACGATCTTTTGCTCAAGGACGTGCGGGCCGAGTCAAAGGCCAACAACGCCTACTCGTGGATATCCATCGGATTTGCTGCCGGCGGAACGCTTCTTGCGGTCATCATCGTCATGGCTGTCGGGATCGGCTTCATGAGCCGGACGGTATCGAAGCCGCTGCGCCGGCTACTCGGGATGATGGCCGAAATCGAGGGGGGCAACTACGATGTTTCCGTCCCGCTCGATGGGCGCAAGGACGAGGTGGGCGCGCTTGCCGAGAGTCTCGAGGCTCTGCGCCGGGCTCTGGCCGCCGGCGTGGCCGAGCGCGCTGCCCAAAAGGAGACCGATGCGCGTCACCAGGCGGTCATTGCCGAGCGCGCAAGGCTTGCCGAGCGCTTCGTCGAACGGACGCAGGAGATGGTGTCCGGTTTCGGTGCTTCGTCGATGACATTGGCGGATTCGGCCAACAACCTCACGGAGACGGCCGGCGACACGGCGCGGCAGGGACAGGAGGGCTCGTCGTCCGCCGATCACGCTTCGCAGAACGTGCATGCCGTGGCCGCCAGCGCCGAGGAACTGGCCGCTTCCATCCAGGAGATCGCGTCCCTGGTCGAGCGCTCGTCGGTGACGGCGAGCCGGGCGGCGGAAGAGGCGCGCGGTAGCGCCTCCAGCGTCAGGGTGCTGTCGACGGCCGTGCATGAGATCGGCGAGGTGGTCAGCATGATCAGCGACATCGCCTCGCAGACCAACCTCTTGGCGCTCAACGCCGCCATCGAGGCGGCGAGGGCCGGAGAGGCCGGGCGGGGCTTTGCGATCGTCGCGGCCGAAGTCAAGGAACTGGCCAACCAGACGACCGGCGCGACCGAGAAGATCGGCGGCAAGATCGGCGAGATCAAGGCGGCAACCGATACGGCGGAACGGGCAATGGCCGGCATCGTCGAGACGCTCGCCTCCATCGAGTTGTCGTCCCAGTCGATTGCGTCCGCCGTCGAGGAACAGGGTTCGGCCACTGCCGAGATCGCCCGTAGTACCCAACTCGCCGCCGAAGCCGCCTCGCAGGTGACGACGATCATGGAGAAGGTCGGCGTTTCATCGCAGCTTACCGACACGGCGGCGCGGCACGTGCTCACGGTTTCCGAGGAGCTGAAGCGGCAATCTGCCCAGCTCGGCGAGGAGGTCTGCAGCTTTGTCGAGGAGATACGGACGGCGTGACGCGGTCGCTCTACGCCGGTCGGCGGGGCTGATCGCATCTTGTCCGTATGCTAATCCACTGTTCAAGCGAGCCGATCGGCCTATGATCGATCGGCCGTTCGGTTGTCTTGGCGCCAGAGGAGCATGCAGGTTCCGTCGTTGGCGAAACGGGGCGAGCGGGAGATCATGAACGACACGGATCTGACCATCCTGACCGAAATCGCCGCAGCCTACTACCTGGAGGAGGAGACCCAGGAGGCGCTTTCTCGCAAGTATCATATGTCGCGCGCCAAGATCGGCCGCCTGCTGCGCCAGGCGCGCGAGGAAGGCATCGTCGAGATCGCCGTTCGGACTCACCCCTCGCTCAGCCTGAGGCTTGAACAGGAATTCGTGAAGCGCTTCGGTGTCGACCGGGTCTTGATCGCTGCCGACAACCGCGACCCGGACGCCCAGAGATCGGCGCTTGCCAATCTGGTGGCCAACTATCTCGACAAGACGCTGCTCGACGGCATGATCGTGGCCGTTGGCATGGGGCGCAATGTCGGCGCAGTGGCCGACAACATTTTCGCCCCGACACAGAAGGCAGTCACCTTCGTGTCGGCGATCGGTGGTTCTCTGAGGGCCGGGGAGTTCATGAACCCCGACCACATCTGTCGGCGCCTCGCCTCCCGCTTCGGTGGCGAAAGCGAAACCCTCTATGCGCCGGCCCTGGTCGCCAACCCGGATATTCGTGCAGCCCTGCTCAAGAACGACACCATCAAGCAGACACTCGACCGGGCGCGCCGCGCCGACATCGCGCTGATCGGTGTTGGCGATCTCAGCGAAGACAGCAACATGGTTCGCATGGGCTGGTTCTCGCCGCAGGAAATCGTCGAGGCTCGCTTGTCGGGAACCATCGGCGATCTGATGGGCTACGATTTCATCGATATCGAGGGCAATCAGTCGCGTACGCCGATGCAGGGGCGCATCATCGGCCTGACGATCGGCGAACTCGGGCGGATTCCCAACGTCGTCGCCATCGCCAGCGAGAACACCAAGGCGGCGGGAATTCTGGGGGCGCTCAGAACCGGTGTCGTCAACACCTTGGCCACCAGTTCGGCCAACGCCCACACGGTTCTTGCCCTTGACGACGCGACCAGCAAGCGCCGGCAGCGGGCGCAGCGGCTGGCTACGGGACAATAGCAGCGGTGAAGCCGCCGGTTCGCTTGGATCCGGCGGCGTCGCGGTTAGCCGAAGACGATCTGCGTCTTGATGACGTTGGCGGGGGCCTTGGCTGCGAACTCGAAGGCCTCGACCGCCTGTTCGAACGAGTAATACTTCGAGATCAATGGCTTGACGTCGATCTTGCCCGAGGCGAGCAGGTTGATCGCCCGGTCGTAGATGTTGGCGTAGCGGAACACGTGCTCGACGCGCAGCTCCTTGGCCTGTCCTGCGACGACGTCGTAGGCCACGGGTTTGGCCGGCATGCCCACCAGAACCGCGCAGCCGCCGGGGCAGGCGTAGTCGAACAGGGTGTCATAGGCCTTCATGCTGCCGCTCGCCTCGAAGACGGCATCCACGCCCCAGCCGCCGGTGGCGTTTCGCACCCGCGCGACGGCGTCTTCCTTGGAGAGGTTGACCGGCGTCAATGCCGGATATTTGGCGGCAACGTCGAGCTTTTCCTGCTGGATATCGATGATGAAAACGTCGGAGCAGCCGGCGGCCACGGCTGACAGCGCGGTCATGATGCCGATCGTTCCCGAGCCGATCACCGCGGCCGTCGCGCCGGGCTGAATGCGCGCCTTTGTGGCGGCCTGCATGCCAACAGCCAGTGGCTCGACCATGGCGCCTTCGGCGAGACTCACATTGTCCGGCAGTTTGAAAGTGAGGTTGGCCGGATGAACGACTTCCGGCGCCAGGCAGCCGTGAACCGGCGGCGTTGCCCAGAATCGCACGGCGGGGTCGAGATTGTAGAGCCCCATGCGCGAGGCCCGGGATGTCCAGTCGGGAATGCCCGGCTCCATGCAGACCTTGTCTCTGACCTTGAACGCCGTCACGTTGGCACCTACCGCCACAACAACGCCCGCGCCCTCATGGCCGAGAACCATCGGCTCCTTGACGACGAACGGACCGATGTTGCCGTACTCGTAGAAATGGACGTCGCTGCCGCAGATGCCGACGTTCTTCATGGCGATCTTGACGTCGTCCGGTCCGGGCGTGGTCGGCATATCGATGTCCCGCAGCCGGATCTTGCCGATCTCCTCGAGAACAAGCGCTTTCATGTTTCCTCTCCTCCACCGTTGCTCACGCGGCTCCACGCGCCGTGCGGCCTGATCCATGCCCGCCAGGTTCCTTGCCATTCCAGGTGCGTTAAGCGGTATCAAGATCTATGGTCGATTGATAACACTCAATCTCGCGGTGGGCAAGCACGGAGCTGAGACGATTGAGGCTCCCGTATCCCCTGTTCCATCCCTTAAAACTGACAGTTTGTTCCATATAATATCGTTTAGTATCAAATGGTTATTGGGAAAGCGACTCCCGGCTGGGTGGCCGGTCCTCCCTTTCGCTGGTGGCGAGGGGGTGATGTTTTTCATGATATTGAGGCTGAAAATAAACATCATTCAGGTAGTAAAATAACAGAATAATGAAATTACGATTGACATGTGCCCATCCGGGTGGCCCTATTGCCTCAACCCGACCGGCGCTCATTGGGCAAACTCGGTCGCATAATGACAAAGGGAGGTTCGGCATGGCTAAGCCGAAGAAACTGCTCAATAATCCGGTGAATGTCGTCACCGAGCTCATCGACGGGCTGGTTGCTGCCTCTGGTGGCGATCTGCGCCGCCTTGATGATCGCAACACCGTTGTGCGCACGACACTCGCCGACGACAAGGTGGCGCTGCTGATCGGCGGCGGCAGCGGGCACGAACCGATGTTTCCGGGCTTCGTAGGCCCCAATCTCGCCGACGGCGCGCCCTGTGGCGAAGTGTTTGCCGCGCCGACGCCCGATCTCGTGCTCGACACATTGGCCGCCGTGGATCGTGGTCGGGGCGTGCTGATGGTCTATGGCAACTATGCCGGCGACAACATGAACTTCGACATTGCCGCCGAACTTGCCGAAGAAGCGGGCATCGTCACCCGCACCGTGCGCGTATGGGACGATGTCGCCGCCGCGCCCCTCGACCGCATCACCGACCGGCGTGGTATCGCCGGCGACTTCTTCGTCATCAAGGTGGCCGGTGGCGCTGCAGCCGAGCTGAAAGACCTAGATGATGTGTACCGCGTCGCCGTGAAAGCGCGCGACAATACGCGCTCGATGGGCGTTGCCCTTGCGGCCGGTTCCATTCCCGAGACCGGGGAACGGACCTTCGAGCTGCCCGAGGACGAGATCGAGATCGGCATGGGCGCGCACGGCGAACCGGGTATTGCTCGCCGCAAGATCACCGACGCCGACGCCATCGCCGAGGAAATGACCGATCGCATTCTCGCCGACCTGCCATTCTCGTCGGGCGATGAGGTGGCTGTTCTCGTGAACAACCTCGGTGCGACGACCTGCATGGAGATGCTGATCGTCACCCGCAAGGTGCATCAGGTTCTCGCCCAGCGTGGAATTTCCGTTCACCGGACGGACGTTGGCTCATTCCTGACCTGCCAGGAGATGGCCGGTCTGTCGATCACCCTGATGAAGCTCGACGATGAGCTGAAGCGCTATCTGGACATGCCGGCTCATTCCTTTGCCTACTCGAGGTCTTGACCATGCACGATACACTTACACCGGCTGAGGCGCGCGACATGCTATCGGCCGTTGCCAGGCACATCGTCGCCAATGTGGACATGCTGACCCAGGTCGATCAGGCGATCGGCGACGGCGATCACGGCATCGGCATGCGGCGCGGCTTCTCCGCTGTCGAAGAGGCCATGACCGCAACTGAACCCGTTTCCGTGGCTGCCGTGTTCAAGGCGGCCGGCACGGCGATCATGGCCAAGACGGGCGGCGCCGCCGGCGCCATTTTCGGGACCATGTTTCGTTCTGGCAGTACGGCCTTTGACGAGCGCGCGGTTCTCGACGCCGAAGGCTTTGCCGGATTCCTTGTGAGGGGGCTTGAAGGCGTCGAGAAGCGAGGCGCCGCCCAGCCCGGTCAGAAGACCATGATCGATGCCTTGGCGCCGGCAGCCGCCGCTTCGGAAGCTGCGATCGCGCGCGGTCTGGTGGACGTCGTCACAGAGGCGACGAAAGCAGCCAAAGGAGGCGTCGAGGCGACCAAGGACATGATCGCCACCACCGGCAAGGCGAGGACGCTCGGGGAGCGGTCGCTGGGACATCCCGATCCCGGAGCTGTTTCTATGTCTCTGATCCTTGAGGCAATGCGCGACTATATTGCCGCGTGAGCGGTCCTGACGATACTGATGATCGGTGAAAGGTTAGCGGTGACCTATCATGAAGAGCGGCGCGCGAGGGGGCCATGCCCTTCGCCGCCGTGAGGCGGAGGCTGAGGTGAGTACATTCTGGATCGGTACCGGTTGGAAGATGAACAAGACGGTTGCCGAAACCCGGCGCTACATTGCTGATCTAAACACACGTTTGCCAGCCATCGCCGGGGGGGACTACGGATTGTTCGTCATTCCTCCGTTCACCGCTCTGGCCGCCGCGCGGGAGGCGATCGGCGCGGCGCCGCTTCTGCTCGGCGCGCAGAACATGCATTGGGCCGATGCTGGCGCTTATACCGGCGAAATATCGGCGCCGATGCTCGATGAGTTCGGTATCGATCTGGTCGAACTGGGCCACTCCGAACGGCGGCAGTATTTCGGCGAGACCGACGCGACGATCAATCTGAAGGTGAAGGCTGCCTTGAAGCACGGCCTGAAGCCGCTGCTTTGCGTCGGCGACAGCGCCGAGGAGCGGGCGGCCGGGGCATCGGCAGAAGCGGTGACGCGGCAGGTGAGGCTGGCCTTCGCCGGGCTCTCCGAAGGCGAGGTCGGCCGTTGCTTGGTGGCCTATGAGCCGATATGGGCAATCGGCGAGGCTGGCGTGCCGGCAACCGCCGAAGAGGCGCGCGAGGTCCACCTGGCTCTTCGTGCCACTTTGAGGGACCTGGGGGCTCCGCTGGTGCCGGTGCTCTACGGCGGCAGCGTCAATCCCGACAACGCGGCCGTGCTTGCCGCCGAACCGACGATCGACGGTCTGTTCATTGGTCGTGCGGCCTGGTCGCCGGCTGGCTTCGCTTCATTGATTTCCAAGGCCATGGCGGTCCGAGAGCGTATGGCGCGGATCGCCTCCAGTTCCGCCGTCGCGGTCGGATAGAACCGCGCGCCTGAAGCGCCCGGATTTGCCCGGAATGGTCGATGCTGTTCGTCCCCAGGGGGCATTGCCTGTCGCCAACTTTTCCCCACGACAACGCCATCAAGTCTCGACGATGGTGAGCTTGACGCCCTCCTTGAGAAGGCTGTCGGCATCCGCCTGCGAGAGAGCGCCATCGGTGATCACCTGATCGAACTCGGTCAGCGTTGCCAGCTTGATCAGTGAGGTCTTGCCGAACTTGCTGCTGTCGATCAGCAGGATCTTGCGGTCGGCGGCCTCCATCAACGCGCGTTTCGACTTCACAACCTCTTCCTGCTGATGGAAGGCGATCAGGCCGAGCACGGTCGATGTCGACATGAACAGGGTGTTGGCACGCAGGGACCCGACCGCCTGTTCGCAGAGATAACCGAAGAATGCGTTGAACCGGGCGTTGTAGTGTCCGCCGAGACAGATGGTTTCGATTCCGGGTGCATCCTTCAGCGTATCGATGATCGTCAGGCTGCCGGTAATCACCGTTAGCGGCTTGCAGTCGACGAGATGGGCTGCAAGATGGCCGACGGTCGTTGAATCGTCGAGGATGATCGCCTGTCCCGGCTCGACGAGCTCCGCCGCGGCCTGGGCGAGGGCATCCTTCTCGGCGTCGGCAAGTCGGGCTCGGTAGAGGATCGTACTATCGGCAAGGCTTGAGGATCGGACCGTCACGCCGCCATGGACGCGACGCACGATCCCTTGTTCCTCCAGAAGGCGCAAGTCGCGATGGACAGTCATCCGACTGACGCCGAAATGGTCGGCGAGCTCTTCGACCTGAGCGGAACCTGCCGGCAGCAGATAGTCGAGAAGCGCCTTGCGCCGTCCGGTTGGCCCGGCCGATGCTTTCGCTTGCTGGAAGTCGTCATTGTGATGCACAGGACGGATCCGTCGCTGGAGAAGTTAGTCGGACGACGCCGCCGTGATATCGAACGAGAAGCTCGAAGCGTCATGCTTGCAACCGGAGCGCATCCTCTGGTCAATGAACATCGGGACACATGCGCTGTTTTTCCCGTTTTCCAGGCTGAAGGCTGGCATGACTGCTCTCCTGATTGAGATCAGTCCCTAACGCAAAATCACAAAAATATCAACCTAATATATCAAACAAACACAATAATCGAGCTTTGGGTGTTATGTTGTGAAGCGTGGAATGCCTGTCGAACGACGTGACAATGGGAGGGCACACTCCCAGAGACGGGCGTTCGATTGTGGAGGGCTTGCCAGCGGCGGCGCGACTATCTTTCCACGCCTGAGAAGATAACGGCGATCTGCTTGCCGGCCTCCGGCTTGGCGATCACGCCGGCGAGGCCGGCAGTGCCGGTTGCCGAGGCGACGATGTCGGTGTGCGTGCGTCCGGCCCTGTGCGCTGCTGCGACCTGCGCTTCGTCCACAACGACGGTCGAGCCGCCGCTTGCCCGCATGCCCTCAGCGATTGCCCACCAGTCGTAGGTCTCGTCGTCGAGGATGCCGTGCGCGAGGCTCGATGGCGTCGTTTCCCACGGCCACATGAACTTCGAACGCGTCTTCGCCGCTGTCGCGAGGTCGATGCCGTCGAGCCGCTCCCAGGCACGGGCCAGAGGCGCGCAGCCTTCGGTCTGAACGGCGATCAGCTTGGGAAGCTTGGGTAGCAATCCGTTCGCACGGGCGAGCGCCAGCCCTTGCGCCAGCGCACTGGCCAGCGCTCCGCCGCCAACCTGAACGAAAAGCGCGTCCGGTACGGTGCCGATGCGATGGAATTCTTCTGCCATCTCGAAGGCCAGCGTGCGGCCGCCCTCGATCGCCAGCCCGTTGTCGGTGCCTTGCACGCCAAAGGGAATGGCGCCGGCAGCGACCGCCTCGCGGACGCGCAGATAGCAGGGATCCCCCGTCTCGCCCGGCCGGCGATCGCAGATGGTGATCTGGGCGCCGAGATCCCCGAGTCTCGCCTTTACGGAGGCATCGGCGTCGGGCGGAATGAACACGTCGAGCGGCCAGTTGGCGGCCCGCGCCACCACGGCGGCGGCGAGCGCGGCATTGCCGCAGGACGCGATCGCAAGGCGCCGCGACCGGATGTTTTCACCGGCCGGCAGTCCGGCCGTTTCCAGGACGCGCAGATAGAGCATGACGCCCATAAGGTGACGCGCCTTGTGGGAGCCCGACACATTGCCGGTTTCGTCCTTGACGAAGAGCGATCCGGCAAGGCCGAGGGCTTCGGCCAACGGTCGCCGATCGGCCATCGGCGTGACGCGGAAGCCGCGTCCGTCGACGGCAATCAAGGCCTCGTCGAGTTCTCCGACCAGATCGATCCAGGCCGTGTCGGGCAGCCCCGCCTCACGCGCCAGCCGATAGGGCGAAAGCCATTGGCGGTAGCGCAGGAACGGATCGGTTTCGCTGCCGATGGATGGCGAAGGCGCCTCGCTGTCGAACACAAGCACGTGGTCGACATCATTGCCGTCGGCGTTCGGGCAGCGGAAGGCCAGATCGAGGCCGGCGTCGACCTTGGCGCCGCAGCCGTGGCAGCGAAACCCGACCATGACCTAGAGGCCCAGCTTCTTGGCGATGCCGCTCTTGGCATTGACGTCGGCGATCATCTCGTCCCAGGCGGGCACGAGTTCGAGCAGGTCGTCCCAGTAGGACTGCTTGGCGCGGGCCTTGAACTCCTCGATGGAAACGCCCTGCTGCTCCACCCAGGTGAAGTAGCCGAGGTTGAAGACGCGCTTGCGGTCTACATAGGTCATTTCGAGGAGATCGCTGGTCGACGCCGGTGCCAGCGAACGGCCCCAGGTTTCGCCCGCCGCCACGGCGTCGAAGCGGTTGCCGAAATCGCGCTTGATCACCTTGTCGATCTCGCTGCCGTACATGGCGGCGCCATCGGTGGCCAACGTGACGATGACGTCATCCGGCCCCATGTCGTAGTACTTGGCCGTCTTGATGGCCGCCAGCATGTTGCAGAGCGACGACAGGCCGAGGTTGCCGAGATCGGCGACCAGCTTCGGGTCGATGCCGCGTCGCTCGATGAGATAGTTGCGGCCGACCTCGGTGTTGAACAGCACGATCAGACGATCGGTGTCGCTGTCGCTGACGCCGGCCACCATGTCGGTGTTCATGACATTGTGGATGTAGGGCACATGCTTGTCGCCGATGCCCTGGATGTTGTGCTCGCCGAAGCCGTTCTCCAGCAGCGTCGGGCATTCGGTGGCTTCCGCCACGACGATCTTCGTGCCGTGACGCTCCTTGAGATGGTCGCCGGCCGCAAGCGTGCCGCTCGATCCGGACGCCGACACGAAAGCGGCGAGCTTCGAGCCCGGACGATTCCCGGTGATCGCCTCGAATATCGTCTCCAGCGCCGCGCCGGTGCAGGTGCGGTGGACGAGGTAATTGCCGAACTCGCAGAACTGGTTGAAGATGATGTTGTCGGCATCGCTGTCGAGGCGCGCGCACTCGTCGTAGATTTCCTTGACGTTGCTCTCGGAGCCGGGCGTCTTGATGACGTCGGAGCTGTCCACCACCCACTCGTCGAGCCAGTCGAAACGCTCGCGGCTCATGTTTTCGGGCAGCACGGCCACGCCGTGGCAGCCGAGGATGCGCGAGATGGCAACGCCGCCGCGGCAGTAGTTGCCGGTGGACGGCCAGACCGCCTTGTGATGGCCGGGGTCGAACTGTCCGGTGACGAGGCGCGGCACGAGGCAGCCGTAGGCGGCCAGCACCTTGTGGGCCTGGATCATCGGGAAGCGGTTGCCCAGCGCCAGCACGATGCGCGCCTTGACGCCGGTAAGCTCACTCGGAAGCTCGACATAGTCGGGAACGTCGGTCAGCCCGCTGCGGGTGGCGTCGTTGAACCAGTGAACGCGGAAGAGATTGAGAGGATCGGCCACGTCCGGGCCGACATCGACGAGGCGCTTACGCACGATGTCGGGAATCGTCGTGGGGTCGGCAAGCTGTGCCAGCGTGGGCAACAGAACGCCCGCCTGTCCGAGACGGGCGATGGTCCGGTCGAGAACCTGTGTATCGACGACATTCCGCTCCAAACCCAACCGCGCCATGTTCTGTATCCCCTTGCTCGTTCTTGGTGGCTGCCTGAGCGCTTTCGCTCATGCCGAGCCACATGTTCCGTCCGTGCGACGATCGATGGTCCATCACCTCGACCGGTTGCCGCGCAACCACATCCGCTCCACGGTGATGCGGCGTTCGCGACAAACCATGTCTTTCACGGTCCACAATGACGCGGTTCCGCGAGCGGCGACATGACATGCCGCAAGTCCTGTCGCGCCAAGAAAGCACCGAAGCTTGGAAAGCTGCCGTCGCGAAGCAAAATGGAATAGGCTGGAACCCTTGCTGACGCAACGCCCGTACGCTGTCTCCCGTACGGGCCGTGTCGTCCGGAGGAGGGATGGTGACGCTCAAAGCAAGGCCGGCGGTTGCCGTGCCGCGGGCTTGGTGCTATTTGCCCTTCATGCATCAAGAGTCGGGGCGACGCCCGACACCAACCTGCTCCCGAGCAAGGTGGTGCCCTTCGCGAGAAGGGGATGTGGCCGACCGGCAACCAACGGGACTCCAGCCACGCGCGTCGCTCCGCTTCATCGGGAAGAGAGGACGTTGACGTGACCAGTTCAGCCCAGCAGTTCGCAAGCGACAATTATGCCGGCATATGCCCCGAGGCCTGGGCCGAAATGGAGCGCGCCAATGGCGGCTCGGCCATTGCCTATGGTGACGACGCGTGGACCCAGCGCGCCGCCGACGCTTTCCGGCACCTGTTCGAGAAGGACTGCGAAGTCTTCTTCGTGTTCAACGGTACGGCTGCCAACTCGCTGGCGCTCTCGGCCCTTTGCCAGTCGTATCACAGCGTCATCTGTGCCGCGTCCGCGCATGTCGAGACCGACGAATGCGGCGCTCCCGAGTTCTTCTCCAACGGATCGAAGCTGCTGGTGGCGCCCTCGGCCGCGCCCAAGCTGACACCGGCCATCATCAAGGCCATGGCGACCAGCCGCTCCGACATCCACTTCCCCAAGCCCAGGGTGGTGACCATCACCCAGCCAACCGAAACCGGCCTCGTCTATGGCATCGAGGAAGTGCGGGCCATTGCGGCGACCTGCCGGGAACTTGGGCTCAAGCTGCATGTGGACGGTGCTCGCTTCGCCCATGCCTGCGCGGCGCTCGGCTGCTCGCCTGCCGAGCTCTCCTGGAGGGCCGGCGTCGACGTGCTCTGCTTCGGCGGCACCAAGAACGGCATGGCGGTCGGCGAGGCCGTCATCTTCTTCGACAGGGCGCTTGCCGAAGACTTTGACTATCGGTGCAAGCAAGCCGGGCAACTCGCTTCCAAAATGCGGTTTCTGTCGGCCCCCTGGGTCGGCATGCTGGAAAGTGGCGCCTGGCTCCGCAACGCGCGGCATGGCAATGACTGCGCGGCGCGGCTGGCGGCGGCGATCGCCGGAGTGCCCTGCATCGATTTTCTCTTTCCCGTGGAGGCGAACTCGGTGTTCCTGAGCGCGCCCGAGATCGTTCTTGATCGGCTGCGCGAACGGGGCTGGCGTTTCTACACCTTCATCGGCG
>JAUVXG010000153.1 GCA_030603685.1 Pleomorphomonas sp. | reverse complement strand
CGATTACGGGCGCTCTCAAGAACGCCCTCGATCAGGCTTATGTCGAGTGGAATCGAAAGCCGTTCGCCGCGATCGGGTATGGCGGCGTTGGAGCCGCGCGCGCCATCGAGCACCTGCGCCTGATCGGCATCGAGCTGCAGATGGTTCCGACCCGCAGTGCCGTTCATATCGGCGGAGGCGACTTCATGGCCGTGTCACCGATGGGCGCGAACAAGCCGATCGAGGATATCGAGGCCAACCTTTTGCCATCCGCAAAAGCAGCCCTTGACGATCTGGTCTGGTGGGCCAAGGCAACAAAGGCGGCCAAAGCCGGTTGACGCCTCAATGTCGGTGGAGATGATCCCGCTTTAGTTGTACTTCGAAAATCGCCGGTCGCCGAACGAGTGGCCGGCGGTTTTGCGTTTGGATATAGCCGATCAGTAGCCGAGGTCGTGGGAGACGCTGGCTCCGGTGAGCTTCAACTGTTCGATGAACGACTTGAACTCGCCCATCGACACATTCTCGACGACCGTCGAAATGGAGATGGCGGCCACCAGTTTGCGGTCGTGACCCCAGATGGGGACAGCGGCGCAGCGACAACCGCGGACGTTTTCCTGCTCGTCGACGGCGAAGCCATCCATGCGCACCTTGGCGAGCGCCGCTTCATATGCACCGCGCTCGGTAATGGTGTTCTCGGTGGAACTTGCGAAATCGTAGCCGTCAAGCGTCTTGCCGATGATGGAGGGCGACTGGAAGGCCAGCAGAACCTTGCCGATGGCCGTCGTGTGGATCGGCATGCGCCGGCCGATTCGAGAGTAGACGATGATCGAACGCGTGCCCTCGACCTTGTCGACGTAGACTCCCGATTTTCCGTCGAGCACGCCGAGATGGATCGTCTGCCCGGTTCGCTCCGAGAGGCTTTCCAGATAGGGGCGCGCAACGGCGATGAAGTCGCGCGATCGCTGCACCAGATAACCGCGTTCGAGCAGCTTCACACCGAGCCGGTACGGAGCGTTGGCTTCCGTCTGCTCGATATAGCCTTGGGACTGCAAGGTCTTCAGAAGCGAGTGCAGGGTGCTTTTGTGCATTCCCGTCATCTGGCTGATCTCGGCCAGATTGAGCTCGACCTTCTGCTCGCTGAACAGATCGAGAATGTTAAGGGCGCGCTCCACGGCCTGAATCAACGGCATCTCACGGCAACTCCAGCGGCAGGACCAGACCCTGCAAGTCTCGATTTCAGTTCGATTAGTGCTCTGACAGCGGCAATCCAAGAGCGGAATGATGACATCGGCATCATCCGGACGGGCCTGCCGAACACTTCCGAATGCTCAGGGGCCGGCTGATTCCCCTTTCCCGACAACAATCTAGCCATTCGCGTCCCCGAAAACTCCTGATCATGCGGGTCTTTGCCTACACAGCATCCCGGATTTACCGGCCCGTGAGCCGTCGCTAACGTACGACATTATAAAACATCGTTCTATAATGTAGAACGCCTAGACGTAAGGTTCAGGAGTTTCCAATGGCAGCAACGCGTTTCGAAGGCATCATTCCGCCGGTGTCGACCATCTTCACCGAGGCAGGCGCCTTCGACCCGAAGGGTCAGGCGCTGGTGATCGAGAAGCTGATCGCCGCCGGTGTGGATGGCCTCTTCATGTGCGGCACCGGCGGAGAGTTCTCCCAGATGTCGACCGCCGAACGGAAGACGGTCGCGGAGTTCGCCGTGAAGCAGGCCGCCGGCCGGGCCAAAGTGCTCGTTGGCGTCGGCTCCAACAACCAGCGCGAGGCTGTTGAGCTCGCCATCCACGCCGAATCCATCGGCGCTGATGGTATCGTCGCGGTCAATCCGTCCTACTGGAAGGTCACCGAGCCCCGCCTTCTCAACTACTTCACCGACATCGCCGGCGCCACCAAGCTGCCGGTTCTGCTCTACAACATCCCCTTCCTGACCGGTCAGGACCTGTCGCCCGCCTTCGTGAAGTCGGTGGTCGAGGCCGCGCCCAATGTCGTCGGCATCAAGGAGACCATCGACTCCATCGGCCATATCCGCGAGATGATCAACGTCGTCGGCGCCGTTCAGTCCGGCTTCCAGGTTCTTGCCGGCTATGACGACCATCTGCTGACCACGCTGATGCTGGGTGGCGCGGGCGTCATCTCGGCCAGCGGCAACTTCGCGCCGGAGCTTTCCATCGGCATCTACAAGGCTTTCCGCGCCGGCGATTTCGCCAAGGCCGTCGAGCTGCACAGCCGCCTGATCCGCCTTCCGTCGATGTACGCTCTCGACACGCCCTTCGTGAACGTGGTCAAGGAAGCGATGCGCCTCACCGGCCTCGACATCTCCACCTTCTGCCTGCCGCCCGCCGGTCCGCTGGCTGCCGACAAGCTGGCCCGCCTCGCCGATCTGCTGAAGCAGGCCGGCCTCGTCAAATAACCAACCAACCGTCGGAGGAAGGCCCAATGTCCATCAAGGAAATCTACGACGAGAGCAACGAGGCCGTCTATGTCGCGGCGACCAATGCTCCCGGCCCCGCCGGAAAGTTGCTGCTGACCCCGGACATGCTGATCAACCGCCCGAGCGGCGACATCTTCGGCATGACCCTCAACGCCGGCATGGGCTGGGAGCCGGAAAAACTCAACGGCAAGGAAGTGCTGATCATCGGCATCACCGGCGGCATCCGTGGCGCCGATGGCAAGCCGGTCGCCCTCGGCCTGCACACCGGCCACTACGAGACGCCGCTTCAGTTCGAGGCGGCGGCGCGCGAAGTGGCCAAGGCCGGCGGCGTTCCCTACGCCGCCTATGTCAGCGACCCTTGTGACGGCCGCACACAAGGCACCACGGGCATGTTCGATTCCCTGCCCTACCGCAACGATGCCGCCATCGTCTTCCGTCGGCTGATCCGCTCGACGCCGGTGCGCAAGGCGGTCATCGGCCTCGCGGCCTGCGACAAGGGCCTGCCGGCGCTGATGATGGCGCTGGCCGCCCAGCGCGACCTGCCCACCATCCTCGTTCCCGGCGGCGCCACGCTGATGCCGACCAAGGGCGAGGACGCGGGCAAGGTGCAGACCATCGGTGCCCGTTTCGCCAACGGCGAACTGACGCTGGACGAAGCCAGCGAGCTCGGCTGCCGCGCCTGTGCATCGGCCGGTGGCGGCTGCCAGTTCCTCGGCACGGCCGGTACCTCCCAGGTGATTTCCGAAGGCCTTGGCCTTGCCCTGCCGCACTCTGCGCTGTCGCCGTCCGGCCAGCCGGTCTGGCTGGAAATCGCCCGCCAGTCGGCGCGGGCGGTCATGCAACTCGAAGAGCGCGGCATCACCACCAAGGATATCGTGACGTCGAAGGCGATCGAGAACGCCATGGTCGTGCATGCCGCTTTCGGCGGTTCGACCAACCTCTTGCTGCATCTGCCGGCCATCGCTCATGCCGCCGGGCTCCCCATGCCGACGGTCGACGACTGGACGGCGGTGAACCGCCGCGTGCCGCGCCTGGTCAGCGTCATCCCCAACGGGCCGGTCTATCATCCCACCGTTCGCGCCTTCATGGCCGGCGGCGTGCCGGAGGTGATGCTCCATCTTCGTGAACTTGGCCTGCTCAACCTCGACGTCCTCACCGTGACCGGCGAAACGCTCGGCGCCAACCTCGACTGGTGGGAAACCTCCGAACGCCGGCGCCGCTTCCGCGAAATGCTCGAGAAGCAGGACGGCGTCAGCCCCGACGACGTGATCATGCCTCCCGCCAAGGCGGCGGCGCGTGGTCTTACCTCCACGATCACCTTCCCGATCGGCAACATCGCGCCGGAAGGCTCCGTCATCAAGTCGACGGCCATCGATCCGTCGGTGATCGGCGAGGACGGCGTCTATCGCCACAAGGCCAAGGCCAAGGTGTTCGTATCCGAGGTCGATGCCATTCACGCCATCAAGACCGGAAAGATCGTCGCTGGCGACCTGATGGTGCTGATCGGCGCCGGGCCGTCCGGCACCGGCATGGAAGAGACCTATCAGGTTACCTCCGCGCTGAAGCACCTCTCCTACGGCAAGCACGTGGCGCTCATCACCGACGCTCGTTTCTCCGGCGTGTCCACCGGCGCCTGCGTTGGCCATGTCGGGCCGGAGGCGCTGGCCGGCGGTCCCATCGGCAAGCTGCGCGATGGCGACGTTGTGGAGATGGTGGTCGACTGCCGCAAGCTGACCGGATCGCTGAACTTCCTCGGCTCCGAGGAAAAGCCCGTCAGTCCAGAAGAAGGCGCCGCCATCCTGGCCGCCCGTCAGCCGCATCCCGCTCTGGCGCCGCAGGCCGAGCTGCCCGACGATACCCGCCTCTGGGCGGCGTTGCAGGCGGCGAGCGGTGGCACCTGGCAAGGCTGCGTCTACGACGCCGACCGGATCATCGAAGTGCTGGAAGCCGGTCGCGCGGCGCTGGCCGCCAAGAAGAACTGACGAAAACCGGAGAAGAGGCAGCAATGCCTCTTCTCCAAAAAACTGCTGGCACTCATAGCCGGCATGTGGAGGGCACGGCGGCCGAGGGGGCTGGTCGTCCATCCGAACAACGCGGCGGACCATAGCTACCGGAACGGCGATCCAGCCGATCCGGTGCGAGAAGTCTGTTGTCTTCGCCGGCAGGGCCGGCATCGCTAGTCAAACCAAGGGAAGAGAAATGCCTTTAGTCATCGTCGTGGCCGGCATCGTGCTGCTGCTGCTCCTGATCATGAAGCTGAAACTGAACACGTTCGTTTCGCTGATCATCGTTTCGTTCTGCGTCGCGCTCGCCCTTGGCCTGCCGCTCGACAAGGTGGTGAAGTCCATCGAAAGCGGCCTCGGCGGCACGCTCGGCCACATCGCCTTGATCTTCGGCCTCGGCGCCATGCTGGGTCGCCTGATCTCCGACGCCGGCGGCGCCCAGCGCATCGCCGTCACGCTCATTGAGAAGTTCGGCGAGAAGAACGTGCAGTGGGCGGTGGTCGTCGCCTCGTTCATCATCGGCATCGCGCTGTTCTTCGAGGTCGGCCTGGTGCTTCTGGTGCCGATCGTCCTGACCATGGCCAAGCAGATGAAGCTGTCGCCGCTGCACCTCGGCGTGCCGATGTGCGCCGCGCTCTTGGCCACCCATGCCTTCCTGCCGCCGCACCCCGGCCCGACGGTCATCGCCGGCGAGTATGGTGCCGACATCGGTCAGGTTCTGGTCTACGGCATTCTCATCGCCATCCCGGCAGTCATCATCGGCGGTCCGATCTACAACGCCATCGCCAAGCGGATCGTGCCGTCGGGCTTTGCCAAGAAGGCCGACCTCGACGCCATCGGTTCCTTCAAGACCTTCGACCTCGACAAGACGCCCGCCTTCGGCATCTCCGTGCTCACCGCCATGCTGCCGGTGATCATGATGTCGGCCGCGGCCATCATCGCCGTGATCCGCAGCGAAGCCGGCCTTGCCGACAGCTCCGCCTTCGCGGTCATCCGTCTTGTGGGCGACGCCTCCGTGGCCATGGTCGTGTCGCTGCTGTTCGCCATGTGGACGATGGGCGTCAAGCGCCACATCCCGGTCAAGGACATCATGGCGTCCTGCACCTCGGCGGCGAGCCACATCGGCATGATGCTGCTGATCATCGGTGGCGGCGGCGCCTTCAAGCAGGTGCTGATCGACGGCGGCGTCGGCAAGTATGTCGCCGACCTGTTCGCCGGCACCAACGCCTCGCCGCTGATCTTCGCCTGGGGTGTCGCAGCTCTTCTGCGCATCTCCCTCGGCTCGGCAACCGTCGCCGCCATCTCGACGGCCGGTCTGGTGATCCCGATGCTGGCGACGCACAACGTCAACCTCGCCCTGGTGACCCTTGCCACCGGCGCCGGCTCGGCCATCTGCAGCCACGTCAACGACGCCGGCTTCTGGATGTTCAAGGAGTATTTCGGGCTGTCGATGAAGGAAACCTTCGGCACGTGGACGGTCCTTTCGACGATCGTCTCGGTGCTCGGCCTGATCGGCGTTCTCCTCCTCGAAGGCTTCGTCGCCTGACGGCGAACGACGCCATCCGAACATAAGAGCGGCCGCGACAAGCCAGTGTCGCGGCCGCTTTTTTCAACACCCTCGCTTAACCGGAGGCGTTCGCCTCGCTGGGATAGACCACCCCGATCTGCTTTCTGATGTCGTCGAGAGTTTCCATGATCGCCACGCTCTGTTCGAGCGGCAGGATGGGACTGCTTCGCTCACCGGCGGCGACCATCCGCTCCAGCTCCACGGCCTGGAAGTGCATGCCGCCCCTTCATTTCGGCCGGCTTGAACTCCTCGAGAACCTTTTTCTGGCTGTCGAAGATCCGGAAGCTGGTCGGCGTGTACCAGACTTCGGCAATCTCGACATGGCCTTCCGTACCGTTGATCTCGGCGCGGTTGCTGCCGGGTGCGTCGCTGGCGGACACCGTCACGGCGCTGGCGCCGCTGGCATAGCGGAACAGGGTGGACACCTCGGCATCGGCGCCGGTTGCCTTCAGGCGACCCGACGCCAAAACCTCGGTCGGCTGCCCCAGAATGTCGAACGCGAAGGAAATGGGGTAGATTCCGAGATCCAGCAGCGCGCCGCCGCCGAGTTCCAGCGCGTTGAGGCGATGGTTCGGATCGTCCGGAAGATCCTGCGTGTGGGTTGCCATGAGGGTCCGGATTTCGCCGATGATGCCGCTGGCCAATGCCTGGCGCAGCCGGACCATGTGCGGCAGAAAGCGCGTCCACATGGCTTCGAGAACGACGACATCGTGCTTGCGGGACAGCTCCAGCAGACGCCGGGCCTCGGCGCCGGTCAACGTGAAGGACTTCTCGACGAGAACATGCTTGCCTTCGGCAATGCAGAGTTCGGCCGCGCTGGCATGGAAGGGGTGCGGCGTCGCGATATAGACGACGTCGACCTCAGGGTCGGCGGCGAGCGCCTGATAGCTGCCGTGCGAGCGCGGAATGCCGTGCTTGGCGGCAAAAGCAACGGCCTTCTCGATGGACCGAGAGCCGACCGCCGTCACCTCCATGTCGTTGTCGAGCATATCCTGCACAAAGAGATCGGCGATCCACCCCGTCGCCAGAATGCCCCAACGTAACTTGGCCATGAACCCTCTCTCCCTTCGACGATCGGAATGCCTCTGTGGGACATGAGCCTCGCATTAATCTGACAAAAGGTCGAGGCTCGCAGAGCTACTCGCCGATGTCGATCTCGACGGAAGTCACCGAGCGGGGGGCGGCCCCCTGGAAGACGGCCTCGATATTGTTGCCGTCCGGGTCGAACAGGAAGGCCGCATAGTAGCCGGGATGATACGACCGTATCCCCGGGCCGCCATTGTCGCGGCCGCCAGCTGCGAGTCCCGCCTGGTAGAACCGCTTGACCGCTTCCTGATCGTTCGCCTGGAACGCCAGATGCACGTGCGTCGCCTCGCTCTCGTCCTCTCCCAGAGCATCGATCCACAGTTCGTCACAGGCAACATGCCAGTCGTCGTCCGCCAGAAGCGGAACGTCGAGCGCTCCGAGTACGGCGCGATAGAATGCCGCCGTAGCCGGAAAGTCTCTCGCCCTGAGGTGGATGTGGTCGATCAGACGACCTCGATGCAGAATCATGGTGAACTCCCGTGGTTGGCGCCGCCCTCCATCCGCGAGCGGTCTCACTCTCCTCGGTCTCCGGATTACCGCATCATGCTGACGGCATCCGTCACCAGTTGCGCATTGTCGCGCGCAACCTCACCCGTGGCGCGACGGCAACCATCCTCCAGACCGACGCGGGTGGACCAGCGGCGCTGCCGCGCCAGTTCGACGAAGTGCCAGACGGTTGCATCGAAGCCATGCAGAAGAATCGGCCGAGCCACATCGGCATCGCTCAGAACCGACGCGATACCAGCGACGGTCTCCTCCCCCGTCGAGGTATCCTGCTGTTCGATTTCAATGAGAATGCGGAAGATGCGGCGGCAGTCCTCCAGCGCAACGAAGCGTCGCGCATCCTCTGTGCTTGCCAAACCCGCCTCGACGCCGACGCCCATGCCGTGCAACAGGTCGATGACCGCTGGTGCATCTGCCTCCGAGAGGTTGACCGAAGCGTAATCCGGCAGAACGCGCCACCCGGCGATCACGTCGCGCGTCCTGCGTTGATCCCCTTCGATCCAGGCGCCGGTCGACACGCCGACGAACGTACCCGGACAGGCGCGCCGAACGAGCCGGACCGTCTCACCTACGGCCGCGAGGCTCTCGCGACCGTCAGCGGCACGGGCATGAAGGTGAATTTCCGCAGCGCCCGCCGCCACACACGCGGCGCTGTCGCGCGCCATTGCCTCGACCGTCAGCGGCAAGGCCGGATGATAATCGAAGGGGCGCGCGCCGTTGATGCAAGCCTGAACGATCATTGGAGTCTCCATCTCGTGAGGCAGCAGGTTTGCATTTCAAACATAGAATGTGGCCTCAAATCGTCAGCAATCCGAGAAGGTTTCCGCACGCGCCCGCCGGATGAAGGCACGGCTCACGAATGTCGATGGCCCTGTAATCTCCGAGCTACGCCGCGCCGCCGATCGCGACAGACCGGTGAACTCATAAAAGCGGATCATCTCCGCCGTGACTGACGCCGAAGCCGTCGTCGCTTCGGCGAGGTGCTTGGCACGCCCTTCAGTTCACATGAACGGAACCGGGTGCCCCTGCGTTGGTTGACCGCATGGCACCTTCGGTTCGCCGGAATCATACGCTTGACCTTACCATGCTGGGAAGGTTCATCTTCGGTGACATCAAGGCCGCCGCCGGTTTGGCGGCGCCGAACCGATATGGAGCGCGAGATGTCGCATAGCCATCATCACGGCCCTTCCCAACGGGATCATGGAGATGATGCCGCTGTCCCTACAGGACACAAAACCCATGGACATGAAGGGCATGGCCACCATGGCCAGGAGTGCCATGACCACCATCACGCCAAACCCGAGCACGATGCGCACATGGCCAAGGATCCGGTTTGCGGCATGACGGTCGATCCGGCTACTGCCAAGCACCGAACGGAACATCACGGGGAGACCTACTATTTCTGCTCGGAGGGTTGCCTTCAGAAGTTTACGGCCGACCCCGGGCAGTACCTCGCGCCGGCCGCGCCGAGAGCTCACGACGACGTTCCCAGAGATACGGTCTATACGTGTCCTATGCATCCGGAGATCCGCCAGACGGGCCCCGGCACCTGCCCGATCTGCGGGATGGCGCTGGAGCCCGAGGTCGCTTCGCTCACGGACGAGCAGAATCCGGAACTGCTCGACATGACCCGCCGGTTCAAGATCGGTCTCGCCTTTGCTCTCCCCGTCGTGGTGCTGGAGATGGGCGGGCATTTCTTCGGGCTCGACCGGTTCATCGGACCGCGCACCTCGGCCTTCCTGCAGTTCCTGCTCGCGACGCCGGTGGTGCTGTGGGCCGGTTGGCCCTTCTTCGTGCGCGGCTGGAACTCGCTGGTCAACCGCGCGCTCAACATGTTCACGCTGATTGCCATGGGTACCGGCATTGCCTGGATCTACAGCGTTGTCGCCACCTTCGCGCCGGGCGTGTTTCCCGCCGCCTTCCGGGGCGCGGATAGAACCGTTGCGGTCTATTTCGAGGCGTCGGCCGTCATCACCGTGCTCGTGTTGCTTGGCCAGGTGCTTGAGCTCAGGGCGCGCGAACGGACGTCCGGCGCCATCAAGGCCCTGCTCGACCTGGCGCCTGCCACGGCCCGACGGCTTACCGAGGATGGCAGCGAAGTCGACGTCGACCTTGCCGAAATCGCGGTCGGAGATCGGCTGCGCGTTCGCCCTGGCGACAAGGTGCCGCTCGACGGCGAGGTCCTGGAGGGGCGCTCCAACGTCGACGAGTCCATGATTACCGGCGAACCCTTGCCGGTCGCCAAAGCGGCCGGCGCCAAGGTCATTGGCGGCACGCTCAACGGACAGGGCAGCTTCGTGATGCGCGCCGAGCGCGTCGGGACCGATACCATGCTGTCGCAGATCGTCGACACCGTCGCGAGAGCGCAACGGTCCCGCGCGCCGATCCAGCGGCTCGCCGACCAGGTCTCCGCCTGGTTCGTGCCGGCGGTTCTTGCCGCGGCAGCCCTCGCCTTTGTGGCCTGGGCGATCTTCGGCCCGTCACCGGCCCTCTCTTACGGCCTCGTCGCCGCCGTCAGTGTGCTCATCATCGCCTGCCCTTGTGCGCTGGGCCTTGCCACGCCGATGTCGATCATGGTCGGCGTGGGGCGCGGCGCCGGAGAGGGCGTGCTGATCCGTGACGCCGAGGCGCTCGAGCGCATGGAGAAGATCGACGTACTGGTCGTCGACAAGACGGGAACGCTGACCGAAGGCAAGCCGAAGGTAACCGCCATCAAGACCGTTTCGGGCTTCGATGAGGCCGAACTGATCACCCTCGCCGCGAGCCTTGAGCGCACAAGCGAGCATCCTCTGGCCGCCGCGATCGTCGAGGCGGCCGAAGCACGGGAGCTGCGTCTCGACCCGGCCGACGATTTCGATGCCCCGTCAGGCAAAGGCGTTACCGGCAGAGTGGACGGCCATCGCGTTCTTCTCGGCAACAGACGGCTCCTGGAGGAGGCGGGGATCGATACCGCCGAAGTCGAGACCGTCGCCTCGTCACTCAGGGATGAAGGTGCGACGGCCATCCTTGTGGCCGTCGACGACCGGGCCGTTGGCACCATCGCGATCGCCGATCCGGTGAAGGCCTCGACCCCCGAGGCTCTTCGCAGCCTCAGTGCCGAAGGCATCCGGGTCGTCATGCTGACCGGCGACAATCGCGCCACGGCGCAGGCAGTGGCCCGAAGCCTGGGGATCGACGAGGTGAAAGCCGAAGTGCTGCCGGCCGAGAAGGGCGACGTCGTCGCGGCCTTGCGCCGGGACGGTAAGGTCGTCGCCATGGCCGGAGACGGTGTCAACGACGCACCAGCCCTTGCTGCGGCCGACGTCGGCATTGCCATGGGAACGGGAACCGACGTTGCCATCGAAAGCGCCGGCGTGACGCTTCTGCGGGGCGATCTGGACGGTATCGTCACGGCACGGCGATTGAGCCGGGCCACCATGCGCAACATCCGGCAGAACCTGGCTCTGGCCTTCGTCTACAACGTGGCCGGCATTCCGGTCGCTGCCGGGGTGCTCTATCCGGCCTTTGGTCTGATGCTGTCGCCGGTGGTGGCCGCCGCCGCGATGGCCCTGTCGTCGGTCAGTGTCATCGCCAACGCGCTGCGGCTGCGCCGGACGGCTACTTGATAAGCGTTCCGCTTGATCTCTCGAAATCCGACGGAAGCGGTATGACCAATAAAAATCACGAACCTCCGCCAGAGGCGGAGGTTTGGGACGCTGCGCTTGGGCCACTAGAAGTGGCTTTGTTACATCAGGGGTTCAGCTTGAATAGATCGTTGTGATCTGATGCCTTATCGGCTTTCT
>JAUVXG010000257.1 GCA_030603685.1 Pleomorphomonas sp. | reverse complement strand
GAATCGTCGCTGACGTCGCGTCCCTCGATCCACACGCGCCCGGCGCTCGGGGAGTCGAGCCCGGCGACGATGCGCAGCAGCGTCGACTTGCCGCAGCCCGACGGTCCGACGAAGACCACGAACTCGCCCGACTTGATGTCGAGGTCGACGCCCTTGATGATCTCGACCGCGCCGAAGGACTTCCTCACATCCCGCAGGGTAACGTCGCTCATGTTTTTCTTCCCGCTTCGATCGGTTGCGCCGGTCAGCCGGCCTTGAGGGTGGTGGTGGTCTCGCCGAACCGATGGCAGGCGACCTTGACGACGACGTTGCCGGCACCGCCGGTGGTCTCCAGCCAGAAGCCGATGGCGCCGCCCTTGAGAGCCACCTCCGACGGACCGAGCAGCTTCGCCGGCCCGCTGACTTCGACGTGGATCGCCTCGTCGAGGAAGGGCAGCAGGTTGCCAAGCTGATCGAGGGCGCGGACGATGACGCGGACGGAGTCCTTGGGCTCGGCCGACAGCTCGGTCCAGTCGGGCTCGACCTCCAGCGTGGTCGGTACCGGATCGCAGGCGAACTTGACGGTCTTCACCGGCTTGCCGTCGACATAGCCCGTGACGGTCGCCTCTTCCCACTTCATGCCCCAGAGGCCGAGTTCTTCGGCCGAGAAGGCGCGATGGTCGACGACGACGGGTGCGTGCGGCAGATGCGGATAGGTCTCGCGGTCGGGCTTGACGCGCTTGACGATATCCGGGCCGTACTGGAGCTCCACCTCGTCGCAGTTGGTCAGCACGATCAACGGCAGGATGCCGCCGATGTTGCGCTCGCCGCGCGCGTAGTAGGTGACGGGCTTGAGCACGACCTCTTCGGACGGCTCGCACTGGCTGGTGTAGACCCAGGCGGCAAACTTCGGCTCGCGCCAGGCGTCCATCACGCCATGGTGGCAGATGCGGTCGCCGGAACCGAAGTCCTTGTGGGTGTTGTAGTCGAACATGCACCAGCCGGTGGAACCGGAGATGTTCGGGTCGCCGTAGACGGCGTTGAGGATGGAGAGATAGCGGGTGACGTGCTCGGCCTGCCGCTGCTCCTGGTCATAGCGCTTGGTCGGGTACATGTGGCCGTTGAACTCGGTCACCATATAGGGGACGGGCTTCTTGAGGCCGGTGATCTCCGAGATGGGACGGAGCGCGGTGCGTGGCCGGTTGGCGCCGGGCAGTTCCTCGTTGCCCTGGATGAAGTCGTTCATCGTGTAGACGTCTTCCAGGAACTCGCTGTCGGTGATGTAGCGGACGCCACCGGTCTGGCGGGTTGCGTCGAGCTCGTGGGCCAGCTTGTTGGTCGCCGTGTAGAAGTCGTGAAAATCCTGCGATTCGTTGATGCGGACGCCCCAGATGATGATCGATGGATGGTTCCAGTCGCGCTCGATCATGGCGCGGACGTTGTCGATCGCCAGCGCCTGCCACTTCTCGTCACCGACATGCTGCCAGCCGGGGATCTCTTCGAACACCAGCAGGCCGAGGCGGTCACAGGCGTCGAGGAACCAGGGGGACTGCGGGTAGTGCGAGGTGCGGACGACGTTGACCTTCAGCTCGTTCTTCAGGATCTCGGCATCGAGCTCCTGGGCGCGACGGCCCATGGCGTAGCCGACGTAAGGGTAGGCCTGATGGCGGTTGAGGCCGCGGAGCTTGAGCGGCTTGCCGTTAAGGCGGAAGCCCTCGGTCGTGAACTCGACGGAGCGGAAGCCGAACTTGACGCAGCATTGATCGTCGCCGCTCTCGTGAACGAGATCGACCACCGCCTCGTAGAGGTTGGGAGCGTCAATGTCCCAGAGGGCGATGCCGTCGAGTTCCTTGAACTCCAGCGTCACGCTGCCGGTGGCAAAGGAGGCGTTGGCGCTGCCGACGGTCTTGCCGGCGGCGTCCTTCAGCGTCACCGACACCCGGCCGGCGAGCTTCAGCCCGCGCGGATTGGCGATGTCGACACGCACTTTCGCCGTCTTCTTCGGCGCGAGCACGTCGGGCGTCTCGATCTTGACGTTGCCGATGGAAACCGGGGCGGTCACGCGCAGCCAGACGTCGCGGTAGATGCCGGCGTAGGTGAGGTAGTCGATCTGGCCGCCAAAGGGTGGAATGGCCGGGTTCTCGGAGCCGTCGATTTTCACCGTGACGAGGTTGTCGCCCTCGACGAGACGCTCGGTCAGACGGGCGATGAAGGGGGTGTAGCCGTCGGGATGGGCCACCACCCGCTCGCCGTTGACGTAGACGACGCTGTCGGCCATGGCGCCGTCGAACACCAGGGCCACTTCACGGCCCTCGAACTCGGGCCGCCAGGCGATGACCTTCTGGTAGGTGAATGGCCGCTGGTAGCAGGTTTCGTCGAAGTAGTTGTAGGGCAGATCGACCGCGTTGTGCGGCAGGTTGACCGCCTCGCCCTTGCGGAAGGCGGCGGCGAGCTCGGCCGAAAAGCCCTCGTGGAAGGTCCAGCCGGTGTTGCAGTTGATGGTCTTGCGCATTTTGAACCTGTTACTTGACCGAGCCGAGCATGCCTTCGACGAACTGGCGCTGCATGGCGAAGAAGACGAAGAGGGTGGGAATGGTGGCGAGGACCGTGCCGATCATCACCGCGCCGTAGTCGGGGTAATAAGCCGAGCCGAGCGAGGAGATGACGAGCGTGATGGTCTTGGTGTCGTTGGACTGCAGCACGATCAGCGGCCACAGATAGCTGTTCCAGACCGTCATGAAGACGATGATGAAGGCCGCGGCGTAGGTCGAGCGCATGACCGGCATGTAGATCAGGAAGAAGATCTGCCACTCCTTCAGGCCGTCGACGCGGGCGGCGTCGCGCAGTTCATGCGGGAACGCCTTGGTCGACTGGCGGAAGTAGAAGATGATGAAGGCCGAGGCGACCGTGGGCAGCACCACCGCGATATGGGTGTTGATGAGGCCGAACTGCTTCATCAACATGAACAGCGGGATCATCAACGCCGCGAACGGGATCATCAGCGTCAGGAGCATCAGCGTATAGAGCTTCTCGCGAAAGCGCGAGGCGAAGATCTCGAAGCCGTAGCCGGCGAGCGAGGAGATCAGCAGCGTCAGCACCGTGGCGATGATGGTGATCTTGGCCGAGTTCCAGAAGACCAGCGGCGCATCGACCTGGGTCAGGAAGGTGGTGACGTTGAGAAGCAGCGACTCGCCGAAGCTCATCTTGCCCTTGATGATGTCGGACGTGGTGTTGGTGGCGCCGATGACCATCCACAGGAAGGGGAAGATGGACAGGAAGGCCATCACCCCGAGGAAGACATAGACGACGACGGTCGAGAACCGCTGTTTGAGGCCGTAGCTGGTCATGCCTTGCGCTCCCGGGCGGCAAAGAATTGCAGGAAGGACAGGACCGCCACCAGGAAGACGATGACGTAGGAGACGGTGGCGGCGTAGCCGTAGTTCGGCGCGAACTTGAAGGTCAGGTTGTAGATGTAGAGCGACAGGGTCAGCGCCGAGTTGCCCGGGCCTGCGGCGCCGCCGGCCGAACCGCCACCGGTGATGGTCGCCACTTCGTCGAAGAGCTGCAGGGTGCCGATGGTGGAGGTGACGGTGGTGAACAGGATCACCGGCTTCAGCATGGGCACGGTGAGGTGCAGGAAGCGGGCCCAGGTCGGCACGCCGTCGATGCGGGCGGCCTCGTAGACGGAGCGGTCGATGTTCTGCATGGCCGCGAGGTAGAAGATCATGTTGTAGCCGGTCCAGCGCCAGGTGATGGCGATGATGATCATGGTCCGGCACCAGAAGGGATCGGTCATCCAGGGGATGCCGACGTCGACGATGCCGAGGTTGATCAGGATCGTGTTCACGAGGCCGTTGGCGACGAACATCGACTTGAACAGAACGGAGTAGGCGACCAGCGAGGTGACACAGGGCAGGAAGATGGCCGTTCGCAGAAGCCCGCGGAACTTGATGTCGGGGTTGTTGAGCAGCGACGCCGTGATCAGCGCCAGCGTCAACATGATCGGCACCTGAACCAGGAAGAAGATGAAGGTGTTGGTCAGCGCGGTGAAGAACAGCGGATCATTGAACAGGCGGTAGATGTTCTTCATGCCGCCGAAGGACAGGCGCACGCCGAGGCCGGTCTGGAACGACATCCACAGCGAATGCAGGATCGGAAAGACCATGAAGGTGGCGATCAGCGCCAGCGCGGGGCCGACGAACAGCCAGCCGTTGACGTCGAAGCGCGGCCTCATCCGCCGCTGGGAGATTGCTGACATGGGTCACCGTTCCGATAGAGCGGGGCTCTCGGGCATCCTCCCTTGGGCGGACCGGTCCGGCCCGGGAGGCGCCGATTGTTCGGGTATGTGTCTGGTGCTGCGACTGGCTGGCCCTTCGCGCGTCGTGGCGTGAGAAGGGCGGA
The DNA here is from genome assembly GCA_030603685.1 of Pleomorphomonas sp. Lineage (GTDB taxonomy): Bacteria > Pseudomonadota > Alphaproteobacteria > Rhizobiales > Pleomorphomonadaceae > Pleomorphomonas. Next base: position 227 of record JAUVXG010000257.1, on the reverse strand, counting down.
AGGCATCGTCGCACATGGCGTTCGTCACCGGCTGTGCCGGCGATGACGCAAGTCGAAACAAGGGGGCGGGCGGCGTCGGCCACCCGCCCCTTCGTCATCACTGAACGAGGGTCTGGGCCTGCTCGTCGATCGCCTTGATCACGTCGTCAACTGACGTGCCGTTGGCGAGCTCGGGCTGATGGGCGGCAACCACGGAGTCGACCTCGTTGGTGAAGGTGCCGTAGTTG
>JAUVXG010000199.1 GCA_030603685.1 Pleomorphomonas sp. | reverse complement strand
TGTGATAGACGATGCCTTCGACGAGCTGGTCGCCGATCTTCATGAACGGGTTGAGCGAGGTCATCGGATCCTGGAAGATCATGCCGACCTTCGATCCGCGGATGGAGTTGACCCGGCTCACGCTGGCGTGGGTGATATCCTCGCCATCGATGCGCACTTCGCCTTCGGTGATCTGCGCCGCCGGCGGCAGCAGACGGATCAGGCTCATCATGGACACGCTCTTGCCGCAGCCCGATTCGCCGACCACGCCCAGCATCTCGCCCTTGTCGAGGCTGAACGAGACGCCGTTGACGGCATGAAGATAGCCGTTCCTGACCTTGAAGCGCGTGTGCAGGTTGTTGACTTCCAGAAGCTTGGTCACGACGCCCTCCCTTTCTTCTTGCTGTCGCGGGCTCATTTCCACTGCCGCGGATTGAGGGCGTCGTTCAGGCCGTCGCCAAGGAAGCTGAACGCGATGGTGACGATTGCCAGAACCGCCGCCGGAGCGGCGAGGACGTGCGGGTAGAGCTGCCAGATGCGCAAACCGTCCGAGATCATGTTGCCCCAGCTCGGAATGGGCGGGCGAACGCCAACGCCGAGGAAGCTGAAGGACGACTCCAGCACCATGGCCTCGCCCAGAGCGGCGCTGATATAGACGATGATCGGCCCGATCGCGTTGGGAATGACGTAGCGACGAACGATCTTCGACGTCGGCACGCCGAGCGCCTCCGCCGCCAGCACGTAGTTCTTGTTGCGGATCGACAGGATCTGGCCGCGGATGATGCGGGCCGCCTTGGGCCACTTGATGAGCGCCAGCGAGCCGAACACCAGCACGAAGTCGACCCAGATGGTGTTGCGATAGAACTCGTTGCCGGTTGCGAGGAACTGGGCATCCATCCAGTTCACCAGCGGCGGCTTCAGCGACACGTTGATCACGATGACCAGGAGAAGTGACGGGATCGACATGGTGATGTCGATCAGCCAGACCACGAAGGCGTCGACCTTGCCGCCGAAGTAGCCGCCGAGCGCGCCCATGAAGAGACCGATGATCAGGCTGAAGGACACCGTCGAGAAGCCGACCACGACGGCCGTCCGCGACCCGTAGATGACGCGGCTCATGATGTCGCGACCAAGATCGTCGGTGCCGAACCAGTGCTGCCATGAAGGGGCCTGGTTGCGCGCCATCAGATCCTGACTCAGGAAGTCGTAAGGCGTGAGATACGGTCCGAAGATGGCGACGAAGAACAGGAAGGCGACCAGCACCATGCCGACGATGGCCAGACGGTTGGCGACCAGGCGGATGAAGGCGTCCTTGGCCAGGCTGAACTGCTTTTCTTCCTGCTGCAGGGGAATAGCTTGGTCCGACATCATTCATCCTCCGTCTTTTTTGCGGCGGCGCGGGGGTCGAGCAGCGGGTAGGAAATGTCCACGAGAAGGTTCGAGGCCATGACGACGATCGAGAAGATCAGCACGATCGCCAGGATGACCGGGTAGTCGGACGACTTGATCGCCGTCTCCGTCATCCGGCCAAGGCCCGGCAGGCCGAACACCTTTTCGATGAGAATCGAGTTGTTGAGCGTGGCGATCACCAGAAGGCCGATCTGGCTGACCACCGGGGTCAGCACGGGCCGCATGATGTGGCGCATCACCACCTGGTAGTTGGGAATGCCCTTGGCGCGGGCGGTGCGCACGTAATCCTCGCTGAGAACCTCCAGCACGCCGGCGCGCGCCTGGCGGATGATCAGCGCCATCGGGTTGAGGCCGAGCACCAGAAGCGGCACGATCACCTTGACGTCGAACAGACCGGCCCAGCCGTAGGGGACGTTGAGGTTCAGCACCAGAACCATGAACACGATGATCAGGGGGCCGGCGACGAACACCGGAATGCCCCAGATGATCAGCGCGAAGCCGACGATGAGATTGTCGAGCCATTTGTTCTGATTGAGGGCGGCGATCACGCCGAGCAGGATCCCGACCAGAGACACGATCAGGATTGCCGCGAGACCGATCTTGAGCGTCACCGGCAGCGCCGCGGCGACCATCGAGTTGACGGAGCGGCCAGATACCAGGGAGTTGCCGAAGTTACCCTGGGCGACATTCAGGATGTAATCCCAGAACTGCACCAGGAATGGCCGGTTGAGACCGGCCGCCTCGCGGATCGCTTCGACGCGCGCCGGATCGTAGGCGACGTCGCCCGGAGCCTGCAGGAAGATGAGCTTGATCGGGTCGCCGGCACCGAAATAGACCAGTGCATAGACGAGCAGGAGAAGGATGAAGACAGATGGTATCCACCTGACAAGTCTACTGATTACGTAGCGCCCCATGGGACATTCCTCCGGCAATATCCGGAGCATCCGCCGACCGGACCAGAAGTCCGGCCGCCAAGCGAATGCACCAGTGTCTTTTTCTTGAGTGGCCGCTTTGCGGTCAGGCCGATCGAGACCGATCAGCACGCCTTCCGGACGTCGTGGGGCGGGCGAGGAGTCGCCCTGCCCGCCCCTTTTCGAGTTGGCCTTTACGGCCGGTTCTCTTCGTCGATGGTGACGTTCCAGGGCTCGATGACCTGCCAGTCATCGTTCTTGTCGAAGTTCTGCACCCAGGGCATCGCCCACTTCGACATGACGTCATAGTAGTAGGGGATGTACATCCAGTCTTCGCGGAAGGCGCGCTGCGCCTTCTGGGCGAAACCGATGCGGTCCGGGTCTTCGACGCCCTTGGCGGACGCCTCCTCGAGGAGCTTGTCGACTTCCTCGTTCTTGTAGCCGCCCATCTTGTTCATGGCATTGCCGGAGCCCGAATGGATGGACCCCATCAGATAGGAGACCGCGTCCGGCACGCGCGTGCCGACGTCGTCGCGGAACACCTGCACACTCTTCTGGTCGGGACCCGAATAGGTCTCGATGGCCGGCTTCATCTCGGTGCCCTGGATGCCCAGGATCTTGCGCCACTGTTCGGCGATGTACTGGGCAGCCGCTTCATGCGTCGGCGTCGAAATGCCGACGAACATGATCTTCGGCAGATGGCCGGCATCCTTGTACTTGGATGCGGCGAGCGCTGCCTTGGCCGCTTCCGGATCGAACGGGTACTTGGGGAAATCCGGGTCGACGCCGGGCACCTTGTTGAGGATCTGGGTGGCAGCGGTAAACGGCCCCTCAGGGAAGGCCGCAATGGCCAGTTCCTGGGAGTTGACCGACATGGTCAGCGCCTTGCGGACGTTGATGTCGTCCATCGGCGGCTTGGAGAGATCGAACCAGAACTGCTGCCCCTTGGCGAGCGCCGGGCCGCCGAGGAAATCGGCACCGAGGTCCTGAATGATAGTCGGGGTAATCAGCTCGGTGGCGGCATCCATCTCGCCGCGCTTCAGCATCAGCGTGGCGGTGATCGGATCGGACACCGTGGTGATCACCACCTTCTCGAGCTTCGGCTTCGGCCCGAAGAAGTTCGGGTTGGGAACCATCGTCACGATGCCCTGGTCGAGGTCCATGCTCTCGGGCATGAACGGGCCGGACACGACGACGCCGTTCTCGGGCCGCCACCAGTCGCCCTTCTCGGCGCCATTCTCGTCGACGGCCTGCGACACCTTCACCGGCGGAATGAGCGCGGTGGCGATCTTCTGGTCGAAGATCGGATCCGGCGTCGACAGTTTCACGCTGATGGTGCCATCGGACGCAATGGACAGACCGGTCATGTCCTTGGCCTTGCCGACGATCACGTCGTTGAAGCCTTCGACGTCCCCGAGGAACAGGTTGACGCGGGCATGCTTGGTGGCGGGACGGGCACAAAGATTCCAGGTTCCGACGACATCCTCGGCCGTGATCTTGGATCCATCCGAGAAGACCGCCTTCGGGTCGATGGTCAGCGTCCAGTTCTGGAAGCTGTCGTCATGGGTGGCACTCGACAGCACGTAGGACGTCAGCTTGCCATCCTTGTCGAAATACATCGGCGCCGCCCACCAGAGCGATTGCCAGCGCGCAACGTGTCCACCGCCCTGCAAGGGCGACCAGCTTTGCTCAAGCGCGGGATGGGCGATGTTCAACACCTGATCGGCCCAGGCGGGAAGGCCCGTGGTCGACAGCGTCGCCGCCGCGAGGCCGATCATGAGGTATTTTCGCAAGTTCTTCATGGATGTCTCCTCTCCAGATTTCATCATCCCTGCTCGGCGCTTCTCCTCTCGCCTCGCCCCCTCGAAACGCAAGCACCATGCCAAATCGTCTAATAAGTTGAATCTTCTCATTTTTCTATTGGATCAAGGTGGCAACTGGTGGCCAATTGATGCGAATTGCCGACGTGACTGATGCACTACGCAACGGCGGCATCTTGCCTTTCTGCGAAGCCCCCCTCATCCTTCCAACCGGGAGGACACCATGGCCATTGCATTCATTGCGCCGCACGAGCGCATCAGCATCGCCGCCCAGAGCATCGTCGATGCATCCGGCTATCCGGCGAAGGTTTACCTGGGAGATCTGCAGCAGGGCGTCAGAGCGGCGCGGCAAGCCCTCGCCGAGGGCGCCAAGATCTTCATCAGTCGCGGCGGCACCGCGCGTCTCATTCGCCAGGAACTCGGCGTCGAGGTCATCGAGGTCGAGGCGTCGGTGCAGCGTACCCTCGCCTATGTCTACCAGGAGACGACCGAGACGACGAAGATCGCCATCGCCGGTTTCGAGCCGCTCATCAACCTCGTCGCGCCGGTGTGCGATGTGCTCGGACGCACCTATCGCTCCTTCGAACTGAAGGAGAAGTCGTCCTTCCAGGCGCAGATGGATCGGATCGGCGCATGGGATCCGGATGTCGTGATCGGGGACGCTATCGCATATCACTGGGCCCAGGCGCGAGGGCTGGACGCCTATCTGATCGAGTCCAGCCTGGAGACGTTGCTCGACGCTTTCGAGCGCGCCATGCTGGTCTACAACAACCTCTGCCGCTACATCCTTGCCGAGGAGAAGCTCGCCACCGTTCTCAATTGCTCGAGGGAAGGCGCCATCCTGATCAATCGGGACGGCGTCATCGAGGAAATCAACCGTCAGGGCTGCGATATCCTGTCCCAGCCGCGCGACGAACTGATCGGCACCCTGCTGTCGGACTATTTCGACAGCGCCGAACTCAACAGGGCCTTTCGGAAGAACCAGACCGCCCGCAACATGCTGGTCAACTATCGTGACGAGAAGCTGGCACTCGACCACATCACGGTCTCGGCCGACAATGTCACGGGCGGCGCCTCGGTCATCCTGTTCCAGCCGGTCCAGAAAATTCAGGATGCCGGCAACGTCATCCGCAGGAAACTCGCCGACAGCGGCTTCTATGCCAAGTACACTTTCGACGACATCTTCTTTGCCAGCGAGAAGATGCGCCGACTGGTGGCGGTAGCAAAACAGTACAGCCAGACCGACAGCAACATCATGATCGTCGGCGAGACGGGCACCGGCAAGGAGCTGTTCGCGCAGTCCATCCACAACGCCGGCCCCCTCGCCAAGGGACCTTTCGTAGCGGTGAACTGCGCGGCGCTGCCGGGTGCGCTGCTTGAAAGCGAGTTGTTCGGCTACGCCCCGGGCGCGTTCACCGGTGCCGCCCGCTCGGGCAAGATCGGTCTTTTCGAGCTCGCCCACGAGGGAACGCTGTTCCTCGACGAACTGACCGAGATGGACTTCTTCCTGCAGTCCAAACTGCTCAGAGCGTTGCAGACACAGGAGATCATGCGCGTCGGCGGCAACAAGATCATCCCGATCAAGGTCCGCATCATCGCCACCACCAACAGAAAGCCGCTTGAGGAAATCCAGCAGGGGCGTCTGCGCGCCGACCTCTTCTATCGCCTCAACACTCTGGACCTGAAGATCCCGCCGCTCAGGGAACGAGAGAACGACCCCGAACAGCTGTTCGCGCTGTTCCTCGGCAGGAAGTGCGAGCGTCGCGGCATTCCGGTGCCGACGATACCCGAGAAGATCCTGGCGACGTTGCGCCACTATTCATGGCCGGGCAACGTCAGGGAGCTCGAGAATCTTGCTGAGAAATACACGACCTTGCACACCCTTTCGCCATTCGACATGCCGTTGATGACGGAGTTTGCCGACATGGGCATGGCCGGAGGGGACGATAAGGATGAACCCGACGCGACGCTTGACGACTTCATCGCCGCCAAGGTCGCCAAGGTTTTCAGGACCGAGAACGGCAATGTCACCCGCACCGCTCAGCGGCTCGGCATCGACCGTAACACCGTCAAGCGTTGGCTGGACAAGGCCCAGGACAAGGAGCCTGCCTGAGACAGCTTGGAAACACGCGTCTCGCCCGGAAAGCGCTTGCTCCGGGCGAGACGACCCAAGGCTTCGGAAAAAGACCGACGGGCAACCGTCCGCCCAGTCTCAGGCAACGGCTTCCGCGAAAGCCCGGGAAACCGCCGCCACCTTGTCGTTGACCTCGTCTGTCACCACCGCCGGGCTGCGGCTCTTGCCGACCTCCGGCATGGCGAGATAGAGGGCCCGCTTGACCATGGTCGGCGGGAAGCCGTGGGCATAGAGCGCCTTGCGAAGCTCGCCGTAGTGGGCCTGGGCGGCGTCTGCGGCGGCGACATCACCGGCGACATGAGCCTTCCAGATGGCGTTCAGTGTCAGAGGTGCGATGTTGCCAAGGCCGGAAATGCAGCCGGCTGCGCCGTTGCGCAGACCATGCAGGATGAGATGGTCCGGCCCGACCAAAACGTCGAAGTCCTTGCGTGACCGGGCGACGGCCAGGAAGCCGTCGAGGCTTTCCTCGGAGCCGGCGCTGTCCTTGATGCCGACGATGTTCGGATGATCGGCGAGCCGCGCCGCCGTCTCGGGCTCGATCTTGTTCCCGGTGCGCGCCGGTATGTTGTAGAGATAGACTGGCACCCTGAGGGCATCGGCAACCCGCGTGTAGTGGCCGACGAGTTCATCCTGCGAACAGGCGATAAACGACGGCGCCACCACCGAGACGGCGGCGACACCCAGCTTCTCCACCGCCTTGCCCAGGACAATCGTCTGATGCGTCGAGATCTCGCCGACATGGGCGAGTACCGGCACGCGGCCGGCGGCGGCCTCGACCGACGTCCTTGCCACCAGCACCTTCTCCTCGAAGGACAGGGTGTAGAACTCACCGTTGGTGCCGGCACAGAAGACGCCGTTACCGGCTGCCGCCTGACGCTCGACCTGCCGGGTGAGCGCGGCAACGTTGACCTCCTCCCGGCTGTCGAACGGCGTGACAATGGCGACGAAGGGACCCTTGCTCGTGCTCATGAGGCTTTCCACTTCCGTTGGGCGCGTCAGAAGGCGGCGCGATAGATCGAGAGAATGTCAGCTTCGGCGAGATCGCGCGGATTGTTGTCGAGGAGCCGGCGGATGGCGTGCGCCTCCCCGGCCATGGCCGGCAGATCGTCGGCCGGCACGCCAAAAGCCGACATCCGCATCTCGCAGCCGAGCCGCACGCACCAGTCGTTGGCAGCGTCGAACACCTTGGCCGGCTCGGTCGAGACGGGCAGTCCCAACGCTTCGAGAATCGCCGCCGTCCGCTCCGGCGTCGCCGGTGCATTGAAGGCGAGTACGTGCGGGAAGATCAGTGCGTTGGCAGCGCCATGCGCCACGTGGTAGCGAGCGCCCAGCGGATAGGAAACGGCGTGCCCACCCGCGGTATTGACCGGCCCGAGGCAATAGCCGCCGTAGAGCGAGGCGAGCGCCATACCGGCGCGCGCATCCGGGTCATGGCCGTCGTCGGCCGCCTTCGCCAGCCAGCGCCCGGCGAGCCGGATACCTTCGAGAGCATAGAGGTCGATGACCGGGTGCGCCTTCCTGTTGGTGAAGGCCTCGACGCAATGGGCGAGCGCGTCGACGCCCGTCGCCACCGTGATCGAACGGGGCATGCCGAGCGCTAGATCGGGATCGACGACGGCAAGGTCGGCCAGCATGTGCCGGCTCTGGACCGCGCACTTGGCCAGGGCCGCCACGTCAGTGACCAACGCGCGCGTCCCGACCTCGCTGCCGGTCCCCGCCGTGGTCGGCACCTGAACGATCGGCAGCTTCTTGCCCGCTACCTTCTCGGCGCCGACGACTTCGGAAAAGCTTTGCTCGCCGCCCGCCAGAACGGCGACCAGCTTGGCGAGATCCATGGAGCTGCCGCCGCCGAAGCCAATGACGGCATCGACGTCGGCTTGCTCGGCGGCTGCGACGACGCGGGCGAGATCGTCGGTGGTCGGCTCGCCGGCGAGGTCTCCCCACACCAACGGCTCGCCCGGCAGATCCAGGCCGCCGACGCGGGCGGCATTGAAGGTGTCG
>JAUVXG010000201.1 GCA_030603685.1 Pleomorphomonas sp. | reverse complement strand
GGCGCCGGCCCCGTGATCGACGTCGAGCAGGGCGGCGGCGAGCGACGTGGTGGCGAGCGCGGTGGCGAAGCCCTGGACGAGGCGGGCGGCGAGCAGCCATCCGCCATCCTGCGCGCCGAGGAAGAGGGCCATGGCCAGGAGTTCGGCGGCAAGCGCCAGCAGGATCCCCGGCCGCCGGCCCCACTGGTTGGAGAGCGCGCCGAAGAACAGGAGGGTGACGAGCAGCGCCGCCGCGTAGACGGCGAACACCACCGTGATCATGAAGGGCGAGAAGCCCCAGGCCGCCCGGTAGAGCGGGTAGAGCGGCGTCGGCGCGCTGGAGGCGGCGAGGAAGGCGACGAGCGTGGTGGCGTGGAGGATCAGGCCGGCGCGCTTGCCGGCCCCGGCGACATCCGGGCGGGTGGTCATGGTCGGGCCTCCGTGGTAAAAGCAAAGAGTTTGCGTTTATACGGCGACGCGGCTCTAAAAGCAAACTATTTGCTTTAGTGGAGCCGTTTTGCCTGTGGCAGGTTAGGATATGGAACAAAAACAAAGGGTTGGAGAGAAGTCGCCGCAGGCGATGCCGCGCCCCGGCGGTCGCGCCGCCCGCATTCAGGCGGCGGTGTTCAAGGCGGTGGACGAGCTGAAGCAGGCGGGCGAGGAACTGACTGTGCCGGCAATCGCCACGCACGCCGGGGTGACGCCGTCGACCATCTACCGCCGCTGGGGCACGCTGGCCGAGCTTCTGTCCGACGTGGCGGTGCGACATTTGCGGCCCGACGCCGCCCCGCCCGACAGCGGCGACTGGCGCGCCGACCTCAAGGGCTGGCTGGAGCAATACGCCGAGGAGATGGCCTCCGAGCCTGGCCGCGCCATGATCCGCGACGTGCTCGCCGCCGACCGGACGGACAACGCCTGCGTCTGCTCGGCCTATACCGGCCAGCAGCTCGACGTCATCCGGCAAAGGGCGCTGGACCGCGGCGACAGCCCGCCCGACACGGCCGTGCTGATGGACCGGGTGGTCGCCCCGGTGATCTACCGCATCCTGTTCGGTCGCGAGACGCCGGCTGGGGAGTATGTGGCCGGATTGGTGGCGGAGGTGCTGGGGGACGGCGAAGGGTGAGCGGGGAGGGGAGCGCTATAGGGGCCGGGAGCCTTTTTCTGCCCGAGGTCCTGCGCCTTCGCGCAGGATGACGGATTTATATAGAGGTAACAGTTGGATAGGCCGCGCGCAAACCCACTTGGCGCACTGCGCACCCCAATAGAGAGTGCACCCTCTCAGATTTACAGGCAACGCTCTATCTGTTTGTTTTAATTATATAACTACGTCATCCTGCGCGAAGGCCGCTTGCATTCGCGTGCGAATGCAAGGTGGACCTCGGGCCGGAAGGGGCAAAGGGTTGGTATAGCACTCCCGCTCCCATCAACCTGTCCTCCTCTGCGAAGGCAGAGGATCTCGGGCCGGAAGGGGCGGTGAGGGATGTATGGGGTGGAGGTGTTGCATCGGGCCTTTGCGTGGTAGAGCATGCGTCGGGTCGTTCCAGACACAGGCCGGTTGCCAATGTGTTTGAGCGGCCTTTGAAAAAGCGCCCGCCTGCCAAGTTGAATGGTCGCCGAGCGCATGCTCCGGCGTCGTGGCTGGAGCCCCCGCGCGCCCTGTCGCTTGACCATGGAGTTGCCCGAGGAGACATGAGCCGGATCTTTCGAGTTTCTTGTGTCGCGGTCTGCGTCGCGGCTTGCGTGGCGCTCGTCGCCCTGCTGTTGCCAGGAGCCGCGTCGGCCAACATACGCGGGCCATCGGGGCTGCCGCTGCCACGGTTCGTCAGCGTCAAGTCGAGCAAGGTCAACGTGCGGCATGGCCCCGGCACCGACTATGCCGTGAAGTGGAGCTTCGTACGGCGTGGCCTGCCGGTGGAGATCTACCAGGAGTATGGCAACTGGCGGCGCATCCGCGACTGGACCGGCGAGGACGGCTGGATCTTCGGGCCGCTGCTGTCGGGCCGGAGGACGGCGCTGGTGGAGCCGTGGTCGGGCGGGGTGTCGGCGCGGCTCAGGAAGCGCCCGGACGGCCCGGTGACGGCGGTGCTGGAGCCGGGCGTCGTCGTCCGGCTGCGCGGCTGCGACGGCCGCTGGTGCGAGGTGGCGACCTCCAGGGTGTCCGGTTTCGTCAAGCAGAACCGGCTCTGGGGCGTCTACCCCGGCGAGCGGTTCGACTGACATGGCGGGCGGGGTTCATGACGCGCTCTGGGGACCGCTCCGGCGGGCGGCGCTGGTCGTGGCGCTTCTCAACCTCGGCTATTTCGGGGTGGAGTTCGCCGTGGCGCTGGCCATCGGATCGGTGTCGCTGTTCGCCGACAGCGTCGATTTTCTCGAGGACACGGCGATCAACCTCCTGATCGTGCTGGCGCTCGGCTGGTCGGCACCGGCGCGGGCACGGGTGGGCATGGCGCTGGCCGCCATCATCCTGGTGCCCGGCCTCGCCACGCTGTGGACCGCCTGGCAGAAGGTCATGGCGCCGGTGGCGCCGGAGCCGCTGGCGCTGTCGCTGACCGGGCTCGGGGCGCTGGCCGTCAACCTCGCCTGCGCGCTGCTGCTTGCCCGGGTACGCCATCACGGCGGCAGCCTCGGCAAGGCGGCCTTCCTGTCGGCCCGCAACGACGCGCTCGCCAACGTGGCGATCGTCGCCGCCGGCCTCGTCACCGCCTTCCTGTGGCAAACCGCCTGGCCCGACCTGATCGTCGGCCTCGCCATCGCCGCCATCAACGCCGACGCGGCGCACGAGGTGTGGGAGGCGGCGCGGGAGGAGAGGCGGGCGGGGTAGGGTGGGGGAAGGTGGGGGAGACCTATATGGGCCGGGAGTTCCGTTCTGCCTGAGGTCCTGGCCTTCGCCAGGATGACAGTTAATTGATATAAAACAGATATTTACGGGGGCATGCCGCCTTGGTCGACCCGTTTTCTGCCGCCGTCGTGCCGTCCTCCTCGGCGGAAGCCGAGGATCTCGGGACGGTTGGGCGAGAGGCCGATATCGCGCTCCATCACCCGTCAGATCGCGACGGGCGGACGGCCTTCCCAGATGGCCGCGAGCTGTCGTTAGCCTTGTTTCAAGAGGTCCGCAGGACTGCGATTGCCGGGGGCTCGACGCCTCAATAGATTGCCACCTCAGGCTGCTGACTCGCTTTGGCTCGCCCTTGCCTTAGGGGGTGACGCCGGGGGCGGAATCGCGCCGAGACGGTGGGATGGGGACACCAAGTGCTGGAAGAGCTAGCCGAGAAGTTTGTCCGTCAGTCCGGGCTTTCCTACTGGCTGATCGTCTATGGCCTGATCGTTGCCGGCGGGCTCGTCGGCTGGATCTGGTCGGCGCTGTCAGGGCGGCGGGCGAGGCTGGGGCAGGCGCCGTTCTTCGTTCGGCTCTGCCTTGCCACCTTGTTCCTCTGCGTGGCGCAGATGGCCTCCTTCAAGTCGCCGGAGGCCATGGCGTGGATGGTGACGACGCGGCTCGCTATCCTGCTGGCGGCCTCGTCGCTGCTCGGCGGCGTCTATATCGGGCGCATCGCGGCGGCGCGGTCGCTGGATGCCTTCGGCCACATGAACGGGACGCTGCTGGTCTTCATTCCGGTCGTCAACCTCCTTCTGGCGCTGATGGCGTCGGAGGAGGCGCGCCCGGCCCGGCGCTTCGGCCTGATGCATGGGGAGGAAGGCGCGATTTTCGGCGTGATCCTGCTGGTGCTGGCCGGCGGGGGCTTGTGGTTCGCCAGCATCCCGAACGGCGACCTGGACGAGGTCCTCGTCTTGATGAAGGCCATGAACGCCACCGCAACACAGAAATCCATCCGGGAGGAGGGCCTTCCGAAAGCGCTGGAATGGCCGGCCGAACTTGCAAGGAGATCGCCCGATTACGACGACACCTACTCTTACGTCGCCGCCGAGATCGACCGGGAGACCATCACCTTTACCCTGAGGGCGCAGAAAGCGGGGGGCGTCGCCGACGCGGGCGTGCTGCGGCTGAGGCGGGAGGCGTTGTGCGACGACTCCGTGAATGCTGAGTATCTCAAGGCCGGCGCCACCTTTCGGACCGTTTTTCTCGACAGTGACGGCCGCGAACAGGCAACGGAGACGACGAAGGCTGAGGACTGCACGTTTCCGCCGTTGCTCCGGCCGTGGTGGGCGGTGCCGCCATCCGAGATCCGCCTGTCGGACGCTCTCGGGCTCGACGGCGATACGCCGCGCGAGAAGGCACTGAGCTTTCTCATTCTGCCCGACAGCCGGATATGGCTTGTCAGCCTCGCCCTGATGATGCTGGGCGGGCTGGGATCGGCGGCCGTCCGATCGACGGGAACTCTGGGCCGGGCGCCGTATTTTCTTGGCAACTGCCTTCTCGTGCTGGTGGCGGCGGGCTCCTGGACCTTGCTCATCCCGACGCCGGTGGCGATGGTCGGCGAGCGTCTGGCGGCGATGGCGGCGCTTTGGGCGCTGGTGCAGGTGGCCTTGGGCGTCGTGCTGTGGCGTCTGGCCGCGCGGCGGTCGCGCAATGCGCATGGTCATGCCAAGGCGGCGGCGCTCGCCTTCATTCCGATCCTCAATCTCTGGCTGCTGATCGCCCCGCCTCTGTCCCTGTCCCTGGGCGAAAAAGCGCCCGATGCTCTCGTCGTCCGTCCGGCCAACTCGCAGTATCAGGCCGTGGGTGTTCTGGTCGGCCTGATGCTGCTTGGCGGATCGTACCTGGCAGTGGTGGAGGTCGAAGAGGCGATCAGCCGCGCCCTGCTGAGAGACGACGCGCCGCCGGAGCTGTGGATCCGACTGGCCATCAACAAGGAAGGCATCGAGAGTGTTCTCAAGGGCCTGGCCGACGCCAGGAACCCGGAACCGGTGCCGGGCGAAGCCTTCACCCTGACCAAGATGCGGGCGGATGGGCTCAATCTTTACGAGACATGGACCGTCAACGAGGCAAACGGCCGCTTTTCCAAAGGGCAGCAGGCCCAGTTCAAGGGCTATCATTGCTCGGTCGAGGACGACGTTTCGCTGATGAAGGCTGGGGCGATCCTCCACCATGCCTATGTTGCCCCAAGCGGCCGCAACCTCGGCACGATCAAGGTTTCCAAGGATATCTGCGGGCTATAGGGCGCGGGTTCTATCGGGCTCCGTGGAGCAGGGGCGTGATATTTGCTTCGGTGCCTCTTCCTGCCCGAGGTCCTGGCCTTCGCCAGGATGACGGGAGGGGGATATCGGCTTCCCCGTCCTTCCTCTTGTGAGTATACGTGCATAACCGACTGTCGCGCCGGGGATCGGTGGCGCATATTATGGGTGTATTCCCAAAACGGAGTCCGGATGGCGAGACCGCAGAAGCCCCGCACCGTCAGCGACGACCTACCTGCCAGCTATTTCAAGCCGCAGGGCATTCCGATGGTCTCGCTCAGCGAGATCGTTCTGACGCTGGACGGACACGAGGCGCTGCGCCTCGTCGATGTCGAGGGGCTGGACCAGCAGGAGGCGGCCCTCAGGATGAACGTGTCGCGCTCGACCCTGTCGCGCATCCTCGGCGAGGCGCGGCGGGTGACGGCCACCGCCATCACGCGCGGGCTGGCGTTGCGCATCGAGGGCGGCACCGTGACGCGGCCCAAGGGCGGCGGCTGCGGACACCGGCCGAAGGGCAGCTTCGTGGAAGGGGATACGCCTGAGAACCTGAAGGACGAAGACCGATCATGACCCTGCTTGCCGTTCCCTCCGACGCCCCCGGCGGCTTCGACGCCGACATTTCCGGCCATTTCGGCCACTGCGACGCCTTCTCGCTGTTCCGCATCGACAATGGCGCGGTGGTGGAATCGGCCGTGCTGCCGGCCCTGCCGCATGACAACTGCCTGGTGCCGGTGCGCCAGCTGGCCGAGCGCGGCGTCACCGCCATCGTCGCCTACGGCATGGGCGCCCGTCCGCTCAACGGCTTCCTCGCCTCGGGCATCCAGCCCTTCCACGCCGGCGAGTGCCGCAAGGTGGGCGAGGTGGTCGACGCCTTCCTCAGCCAGAAACTCCCCGCCTTCAGCCAAGACCACACCTGCGCGCATCATGGGGAAGGCGAAGACTGCCACCACTGAAAAGCCGGCCTGAAAATTCTACTGGGGTGGGCATATGGCATAGAGTGCTGCGCTTCCGGTGCTCACGGGCCATAAGCCCGCTGCGCTCCGGTTCTCGCGCTCGTCGCCATCTACCTCACCCCAGCGAATTTTGAGACCGGCTTTTGGGAGCGAGCTGGTGGGGAGTGTGATATGGGCCGATTGACCCTTCCTGCCCGAGGTCCTGGCCTTCGCCAGGATGACGGGAGGGGATAGGGGCGGGAGCCTTTGCCGGTTGCCGGAGAAGTGGCGGAAGCCGGGCGCATCTCTTTGTTTTATATCAGTTAATTGTCATCCTGGCCTGCGCCAGGATGACGGATTGATGGAGAGGTTTCAGTTGGATAGGGCGCTTGCGAACTCGGTTGGCGAAGTGGGCGCCCCTACAGCGTTGCCTGATACGCCTCCACCAGCTTGTCGAGGAAGGTGAACAGGGCCTCGTTCATGGCCGTGTAGTCGTTGGCGCGCAGGGCGGCGGGCTGCTGGACGAACCTTTGTGTCTTGCGGGCGGCGAGGTCGGGTTCGGAGGCGGCGATGAGGAGGTCGATCACCTCGGGGGTGAACTCCATGTGGCACTGGAAGCCGTAGGCGAGCGGGCCGTAGGCGACGATCTGGCGCGGGCAGCCCTCGCTTGTGGCGATCACCACGGCGTCGGGCGTCAGGCCGGGCATGTCGGAGTGCCAGTGGCCGACTTCGAGGGTGGGGCCGAAGTGGGCGAACAGGTCGTGGGCGCGGCCGGCCGGTGTGAGCGTGATGGGGAACTTGCCGATTTCGGTTTCCGGGCTGTGCTCGCAAGGCGCGCCGAGCGCCTCGCCCATCAGCTGCGAGCCGAGGCAGACGCCGACGACGACCTTGCCGGCGGCGATGGCCCGGGCGATCAGCGCCTGTTCGGCGCGGCTGTCGAAATGCGGGCAGTCCTCGAGCGTGGTGGCCGGCGACTGCGGGCCGCCCATGATCACCAGCATGTCGAAGCCGTCGACGGAGGTTGGCAGCGGCTCGCCGAGGTAGACGCGTGAGTAGGTCATCGCGTGGCCGCGGCTGGCCGCCCAGGTTTCGTAGGCGCCGGGCGCTTCGAAGGCTTCGTGGACGATGACGTGAACGCGCATGGCTGGGCTCCTTTCGACCGGGCGGCGACCTTAGCGGAGGAAGCGGGGCGAGCGGAAGCCCCGGCGAGGGGGCGACACAGTTGTAACCAAAGGTATCCGCTCACCTGACCGCGACGGCCGGTTACAAGCTATCGGTATATTCGCGATTGCCAAAATAAAGGTATGGGCAAACATGCCGTGGCCAGGGTGGTTGCGGCGAGAGCGGCAGCGGCCACGTGCCGGCACCGCCCGGCGATCGGCATGGGGTTGGAGGCAACGATGAGCGAGATGACGAGCGGCCGGCAATTCAGCTGGCGGGCCATGACTTCGATGATGACCACCGGCGGCTTCCTGATCATGGGCGTCACCGGCTTGATGCTGTTCGCGACGCCCGAGGGGCGGCTGGCCTACTGGGTCGACTGGTCGCTGGGCGGGCTGACCAAGGAGGAGTGGGGGGCGATCCACGTCACCTCCAGCCTGTTGTTCCTGATCGCCGGCTTCATCCACCTGTGGTTCAACTGGCGGCAGTTCGTGGCCTATCTGCGCCATCGCTTCCAGCGGAAGGTGTCGATCCGGCCCGAGGCGCCGGTGGCGACGGCGCTGCTGGCCGTGCTGGTGGCGGGAACGCTGTGGGGCGTGCCGCCCTTCACCTGGGTGCTCGACCTCAGCGCCGCCATCAAGGCGTCGTGGTCGGTGGACGCCAACATGGAGCCGCCGTTCGGCCATGCCGAGGAGGTCACGCTGGACACCATGGCGCTGCGCACGGCGACGCCGGTGGGCGCCATCGTCGGCGCCATCCGCGAGGCCGGATATACGGTGGAGACCACAGCCGACACGCTGCGGCGGGTGGCCGACCGCAACGGCGTCAGCCCGGCCGAGATCTGGGTGGAGGTGATCAAGCGCGTACCCTCCGTCGTTC
>JAUVXG010000122.1 GCA_030603685.1 Pleomorphomonas sp. | reverse complement strand
TGGATGCGCCCTGCTCGGTGAGGACGTGGAACTGATCCAGTCCCTGTTCATCCCGGCCGAGGGTCAGACGGGCGAGGAATTCCTGGACCGCAGTGTCACGTGCCCAGATGGAGAGAAAGATCAGGTTGCCGTTCTCGTCACCGATGCAGCCGTCGGCCATCAGGTCGGGGCATTCGTCGATGCGATGCAGCGTCTTGGAAGGATGGGTGGCAGGCATGGTGTTGTCCTCGAATGAATCGGAGGCAGCACAGCCCGCCGGGGCTGTGACTGCCCCAGGGGTGGAAGAAAGCGCCGGGACCGGCTTGGCGAAGAGAAAGACCTGTGCGTCGCAACACACCGTAGCCTTGAAGGTCTTGGCTACCTGGGCATGCTGTCGGCAACGCCGACGGACATGAGGGCAGATTGCTTCAGGTGATCAATGAGCCGTAGCGAAAAACCGCTTTGCAGTGTGCCCTTGTTTGCCCGCTTGGCCCCGATGCCCTGAGGAGGGCGGTGGCCAGCAATACCCTCCCTTCAGTTCCCTGTAGCACGGTTCGGCAACCCGGGCGAGACGAAGGCAGACTTCGGCCACGACCCGCCGTTCAGCTCGCAGGCAGAACGGCCGTTCGGGTGGCCGCTCTGCCCAGAAACCGGCCATCCGATCGACGCGATCAACTCAGAATCCACGCACGGAAGCACTTGGGTGAACCGTAGTCAAATCAGTAAGGGTGGCGGCATCGAGTTCAGACCGCGCGCGGCCCGGGCAGTGCGCTCGGCGTCGGCGGGCCTCAAGGGTCGATGGCGGCAAACAGGATCGAGTCATGCAGGTCCGAACGGTTCTCCTTCACGCACAGCACGTAATGCGCGCCGCGCTCACGGGTCGTGCGCGCAATCACAATTGAGTGCAATGACCCTCTCCCGATCCGCGCCAAAGCACCCGCAACGCTTCCATCGGCGCCGTGCCCAGCGGGTGCTGCGGGCGAACGATGGCGAGTTCTAACGCGACCGGCCACCTGCAAGGCATGGATCGGCCCCTTGGTGACCTGCTGGCGAACCTCACTTGGGGCGATAGGCGCCTGGCGTGCTGCCGGTCCATTTCCGGAACGCGCGATGAAAGGCGTTGGGGTCCTCGAAACCGATCTCCTGGCCAATGACGGCGATCGGGGTATTGGTTTTCGTCAGCAGTTGAATCGTCGCGTCCCGGCGGAGTTCATCCTTGATCGCCTGGAAGGTGGTGCCTTCCGCAGCCAGCCGGCGGGTCAGCGTGCGCACGGACAGGTGCAGCGCGCTCGCGGTCTGCCCGGCGGTGGTCGGGAGGCTGAGGCGCGGACGCAAATGCTCGCGGACCTTCTGCCTGGTCGGGTGCTGCTCGAAGGCGACGAACAGCCAGTCGCCGGGGGCTCGGGCGAGGAAACGGGCGAGCGAGCGCCGATCCTGGCGGATCGGCGTGGCCAACTGGGCGGCCTCGAAGTAGAGGGCTGAAACCGCTTGCTCGAAAAACACCGGGCCGGGATAGAGAAAACCGTATTCCGACGCGTTGCTCGGGCGCCGATAACTGCAATCGACACGCGCCAGGGTCATGCGGTGCCCGGTGAGCCAGGACGCCACGCCGTGGATCAGCTTGAGCAAGATCTCCTGTCCGAAGGTATTCGCCGCGGCCTGCGGCGTCCGCGGAATCAGGGCCATCCGGATGAGGCTGCCTTCGCGAGCAAGTTCGATGCGGAAGTCATCCAGCAGCAGGTGGAAGAAGCGGCTGAGTCGGAACAGGGCGGTCTGCAGCGTCGCCGAGTCGAGCAGGCTGAGGCAGAGAAACTTCAACGAGCCCGAGCGCACGGGCCGCGAAAACATCCCCGGCAGTTCGTCATCCAGTTGGCTGGCCAGTTGCCGGTAGAGGGTGGCGAACTGCTCGGTGGTCACCCTGGCCGTTTCCGCGCCAAGGAGGACCGGAGCGATACCCGCCCGCGCCAGCGCGTCCGCCTGCCCCGCCGGATCGAGCGGCGTGCCGTTCAACAGGTTCAGCACGAAGGACATCGGGATCGTGCCGGCAGTGATGTCGGTCGGGGCCATGGTGCGGTGCTTCGCATCGCGAGAATGGCCGATTATGCAAGTGTTTCGGCGCAAGTCGCAATCGGCATCGGATGCGCTCGTTCTTAGAATTGCTCCCGCAATCCGCGCATAAGTGGATTGGATTGCCAGATCGTCCGGCCGCGCCAGCAGTTCTCTGTCGATGCGGGAAACCGGACTCAGGCGCAGAGCGCATGGCGGAAGGTGTTGGTTGGCCCAAGCCGGCGCGCAAGAAAAGAGAAGACTTTCCGGAGACCTCGCTCATGCCCACCGAATCCATCCAAGCCGCAGCTTCGGCTTACGCCTACCCGCTGCTGATCAAGCAACTCCTGCATACACCGCTGGCGACTGCCGCCGATCAGGAGATCGTCTACCGCGACAGCCACCGCCAGACCTACCGCGACCTGGCCGCCCGGATCCGTCGCCTGGCCAATTCGCTGCGCGATGCCGGGGTCGGCCCGGGCGATACCGTCGCGGTGATGGACTGGGACAGCCACCGCTATCTCGAATGCTTCTTCGCCGTGCCGATGATGGGTGCGGTGCTGCAGACGGTGAATGTGCGCCTGTCGCCCGAGCAGATCCTGTACACGCTGAATCACGCCGGTGCCGACATCGTCCTGGTCAACGCCGATTTCATCCCGGTGCTGGCGGGCATCAAGGGCCAACTGGAGACGGTGAAGCGCTTCGTGCTGATCTCCGATACCGGCAGCGACATGGCGATGTGGCAGATTCCCTTTGTCGGCGAGTACGAGGCCTTGCTGGCGAAGGCGTCGAGCGAGTACGACTTCCCCGACTTCGACGAGAACACGCGGGCGACGACCTTCTACACGACCGGTACGACCGGGCTGCCGAAGGGCGTCTATTTCAGCCACCGCCAACTGGTGCTGCACACGCTGGCGGTCGCCACCCATCTGGGTACCGCAGAGGACCACGGCCGCCTGCACCGCGGCGACGTGTACATGCCGATCACCCCGATGTTCCACGTCCACGCGTGGGGCGTGCCCTACATCGCGACGCTGCTCGGCCTCAAGCAGGTCTATCCCGGCCGCTATGCGCCCGAGACCCTGGCCCGCTACATCCAGGACGAGAAGGTCACCTTCTCGCACTGCGTGCCGACCATCCTGCAGATGCTGCTGACCAACGCCGAGGCGAAGGCGGTCGATCTCAAGGGCTGGAAGGTCATCATCGGCGGTTCGGCGCTGCCCAAAGGGCTCGCCGCCGCGGCGCTGGAGCGCGGTATCGACGTCTTCGCCGGTTACGGCAGGTCGGAAACCTGCCCGATCCTGACCATCGCCCGAGTGCCCGGCGACCTCCCGGCCGAGGATCTGGACGGCCAGGCCGACCAGCGCATCCGCACCGGCTATCCGGTGCCGCTGGTCGATCTCCACACCGTCGACGGCGACCTCCTCGACGCCCCCCGTGACGGCAAGAGCACCGGCGAGATCGTCGTCCGCGCGCCGTGGCTGACCATGGGCTACCTGCACAACCCGTCCGCATCGGACGAGCTGTGGGCCGGCGGCTACCTCCATACCGGCGACATCGGGACCATCGACCCGGCCGGCTGCCTGCAGGTGAGCGACCGTCTGAAGGACGTGATCAAGACCGGCGGCGAGTGGGTGTCCTCGCTCGAGCTCGAAAACATCATCTCCCAGCACCCGGCGGTCAGCGAGGTCGCGGTCATCGGGGTGAAGGACGACAAGTGGGGCGAGCGTCCGCTGGCGATGGTCGTCCTCAAGCCGGGGCAGACGGCCACGGCCGACGAGATCAAGGCCACCGTCGCGAAATCGGCCGAGGCGGGCCACATCTCGCGCTACGCGGTGCCCGACGAGATCCGATTCGTCGAGGAGCTGGCGCGCACCAGCGTCGGCAAGATCAACAAGAAAGCCATTCGCGAACATCTGGCCTGACGGCCATCGCAAACCAGGAGTCAATCGCGTGAACAGACTGCATATCAAGAAAGCCGCCGTACTCGGCGCCGGGGTCATGGGTGCGCAGATCGCGGCGCATCTCGCCAATGCCGGCGTGCCGGTCGTCCTCTTCGACCTGCCCGCGAAGGAAGGCGACAAGAACGGCATCGTCAGGAAGGCCATCGACGGGCTGAAGAAGCTCGAACCGGCGCCGCTGGCGAACAAGGCGGCGCTGAAGCTGATCTCGGCCGCCAACTACGATGAGCATCTGGCCGAGTTGGCCGGCTGCGAGCTGATCATCGAGGCGATCGCCGAGCGCATGGACTGGAAGAACGACCTGTACGGCAAGATCGTGCCGCACATTTCGGCCAATGCCATCATCGCCTCCAACACCTCCGGACTGTCGATCGACGCGCTGTCGCAGGCGCTGCCGGCCGATGTTCGTCCGCGCTTCTGCGGCATCCACTTCTTCAACCCGCCGCGCTACATGCGCCTGGTCGAGATCATCGCCACCCGCACGACCGATGCGGGCACGCTCGATGCGCTCGAGACCTGGCTGACCTCGCGCCTCGGCAAGGGTGTGATCCGCGCCCTCGACACGCCCAACTTCGTCGCCAACCGTATCGGCGTGCTCTCGATCCTGGCGGTGATGCATCACACCCAGCGCTTCGAGCTTGGTTTCGATGTGGTCGACGCCCTGACCGGGCCGAAGATCGGCCGCCCGAAGAGCGCCACCTACCGCACCGCGGACGTCGTCGGCCTGGATACGCTGGCCCACGTCGTGCGCAACATGCACGGCACGCTGCCCGACGATCCATGGCATGCGCATTTCAAGGTGCCGGCCTGGCTGGAACAGCTTATCGCGCAGGGGGCTCTGGGTCAGAAGACCAAGGGCGGCATCTACCGCAAGGTCGGCAAGGAAGTCCACGTGCTGGACCTTGGCCTGCAGGATTTCCGCCCCTCGAGCGGCGAACTCAGCGCCGAGGTGGCGGGCATCCTCAAGGACAGGAACCCGGCCAGCCGCTTCGCCGCACTGCGTGCCTCGAAGGACCCGCAGGCGAAGTTCCTGTGGGCGATCTTCCGCGACGTTTTCCACTATGCCGCCGTGCAGCTCGAATCCATCGCCGACAATGCCCGCGATCTGGATCTCGCGATGCGCTGGGGTTTTGGTTGGACGCAGGGGCCGTTCGAGATCTGGCAATCCGCCGGCTGGGCGGACATCGCCCGGGCGATCGCCGCCGACATCGCCGCCGGCGAGACGATGAGCGATACGCCGCTGCCCGCCTGGGTGCTGGAAGATCGCGAGGGTGTGCACACGCCGCAGGGCTCGTGGTCGCCGCGCCGTAAGGCCTATGTGCCGCGTTCCGCGCTGCCGGTGTACCAGCGCCAGCTCTTCCAGGAAGCCGTCCTCGGCGACGGTTCGTTGGCGCCCGAGCAGTCCGGCGAGACCCTGTTCGAGAACGACGGTGTCCGTCTGTGGCGTTTGCCGGCGGTCGACGCCGGCATCGGCATCCTCTCCTTCAAGTCCAAGATGCACGCCATCGGCAGCGAAGTGGTCGATGGGGTGGTGGCAGCGGTGCGCCAGGCCGAGCAGAGCCTGTCCGGCCTGGTCATCTGGCACCAGCCGCCGTTCGCCGTCGGCGCCAACCTGGCCCAGGTGGCCGAGGGGTGCGCGGCCGGCGATTTTGCGCAGCTCGACCGCTATGTCGCCGCCTTCCAGCAGGCCGGTCAGGCGCTGAAGTATGCGGCGGTGCCGGTGGTGGCGGCGGTGCAGGGCATGGCGCTGGGCGGCGGCTGCGAGTTCGCCATGCAGGCAACGCGCCGCGTGGTGGCGCTGGAGAGCTACATGGGCCTGGTCGAAGCGGGCGTCGGCCTGATCCCGGCCGGCGGCGGCTGCAAGGAGTTCGCGCTGCAGGCGGCGGAATGGGCGGGGCGGACCGCGACCCCGGCCGAGCTGATGGCCTTCCTGCAACCGGTGTTCATGAACATCGCCACGGCCAAGGTCTCGAAGAGCGCCGCGGAGGCGGTGGGCTACGGCTTCGCCCGCGCGACCGATACCGTGCTGTTCCATCCCGACGAGCTGCTCTACGTGGCGATCCGCGAAGCCCGTGCGCTGGCCGAATCCGGCTATGCGCCCCCCGCCACGGCGCGTGCCGTGCCGGTGGCCGGGCGCGGCGGCATCGCGACCCTGGAGATGACGCTGGTCAACATGCGTGACGGCGGCATGATCTCCGCGTACGACTACCAGGTCGCCCGTGCCGCGGCGGTTGCGCTGTGCGGTGGTGAAGTCGATAGCGGCAGTCTGGTCGATGAGGCCTGGCTGCTCACGGTCGAGCGCCGCCTGTTCGTCGAGCTGCTGAAGAACCCCCAAACCCAGGCCCGGATCCAGCACATGCTCGAGACCGGCAAGCCGCTCCGCAACTGATCCGGCCCAGGAGAACACCATAATGAGCAAACAGATTCAGGAAGCCTACATCGTCGCCGCAACCCGCCTGCCGGTGGGCAAGCGCAACGGCATGTTCAGGAATGCGCGGCCGGACGACATGCTGGCCCACGCCATCCGCGCCGTGGTCGCGCAGGCACCGGGCGTCGACCCGGCCCGCATCGGCGACGTCATCGTCGGCTGCGCCATCCCCGAAGCCGAGCAGGGCATGAACGTGGCCCGCATCGGTGCGCTGCTCGCCGGTCTGCCGAATACCGTCCCGGGCATCACCATCAACCGCTTCTGCTCCTCCGGACTGCAGGCCGTCGCCGACGCCGCCAATCAGATCCGTCTCGGCCTGGCCGACGTGATGATCGCCGCCGGTACGGAGTCGATGACCGCGATGTCCAACATCATGGGCAACAAGGTGGCGGCCAACCCCGCCTGGTTCTCCGATGAAAACATCGGCATTGCCTACGGCATGGGCCTGACCGCCGAGAAGGTGGCGCAGCAGTGGGGCATCGGCCGCGAGGCGCAGGATGCCTTTGCCGAGGCGTCCCACCGCAAGGCCTGCGCCGCGATCGCTGCCGGGCATTTCAAGGCCGAGACCTCGCCCTTCACCGTGCGTGACTACAAGCCCGATCTGGCCAGCGGCGAAATCCGCCAGCGCGACCGCACGCCGACCGACGACGAGGGCGCACGCCCGGACATCTCCGTCGAGAAGCTCGCCAGGCTGCGCCCGGTCTTCCACGCCAGGGGCTCGGTCACCGCGGGCAACGCCTCGCAGATGTCCGATGGCGCCGGCGCCGTGATGCTGGTCTCGGAGAAGGTCCTGAAGGAACACAACCTGACCCCGCTCGCCCGCTTTGCCGGCTTTGCCGTCGGCGGGGTGGCGCCGGAGATTATGGGCGTCGGTCCGATCGTCGCGATCCCCAAGGTGCTGCAGCAAGCCGGCATCCGCAAGGAAGACCTGGACTGGATCGAGCTGAACGAAGCCTTTGCAGCGCAGGCGCTCGCCGTAGTCAAGGAGCTCGACCTCGACCCGTCGAAGATCAACCCGCTGGGCGGCGCGATCGCGCTCGGCCACCCGCTCGGTGCCACCGGCGCCATCCGCACGGCGACGCTGCTGCACGGCATGCGCCGTACCGGCGGCAAGTACGGGATGGTCAGCATGTGCATCGGCACGGGCATGGGTGCCGCCGGCATCTTCGAAAGCATCTGAACGAACAGATCGAAAGAGAGAACACCATGAGTGATTACATCGCCCCCGTGAAGGACATGCGCTTCGTGATGGACGAGATCGTCGGTCTCGACGCCATCGCCGCGCTTCCCGGCTACGAAGAAGCCACGCCCGACATGGCGGACGCCATCCTCGAGGAGGCGGCCAAGTTCGCCAGCGGCGTGCTGGCCCCGCTCAACTGGATCGGCGACACGCAGGGCTGCAAGCTCGGGCCTGACGGCGTCGTCACCGCCGACGGATGGAAGGAAGCCTACAAGGCCTTCTGCGACGCCGGCTGGAACGGCCTCGCCTCGCCGACGGCGCACGGCGGGCAGGGCCTGCCGGAAGCCATCGGCATCGCGGTCAAGGAGATGGCCTCGTCCGCCAACCTGTCCTTCTCGCTCGGTCCGCTGCTGACCGGTGGCGCCGTGGCTGCGCTGCTGACCTGCGCCAGCGACGAACTCAAGGCCATCTACCTGGAGAAGATGATCTCCGGAGAATGGACCGGCACGATGAACCTGACGGAGCCGAATGCGGGTTCCGATCTGGCCCTGATCCGCAGCCGCGCCGAGCCGCAGGCTGACGGCAGCTACCGCGTCTTCGGCCAGAAGATCTTCATCACCTATGGCGACCACGACATGACGGACAACATCGTCCATCTCGTTCTCGCCCGCCTGCCGGACGCCCCGGCGGGCGTGAAGGGCATCTCGCTCTTCCTGGTGCCGAAGTTCCTGGTCAATGCCGACGGTTCGCTCGGCGAGCGCAACGATGCCTACTGCGTGTCGATCGAGCACAAGCTCGGCATCCACGCCAGCCCGACCTGCGTCATGGCCTTCGGTGACAAGGGCGGCGCCGTCGGCTATCTGCTGGGCGAGGCGAACCGCGGCCTCGAGTACATGTTCATCATGATGAACGAAGCCCGCATGGGCGTCGGCCTGCAGGGGGTCGCCCTCGGCGAGCGCGCCTACCAGCAGGCGCTCGGCTACGCCCGTGAACGCAAGCAGGGGCGGGACGCCGTGACCGGCGAAGCGCTGGTCACGATCGACAAGCATCCGGACGTGCGCCGCATGCTGATGCTGATGAAGTCGCGCGTCGAAGCCTGCCGCGCCGTCACCTACTTCACCGCCGGGCTGCTCGACCGTGCGCACGCCGGCACCGACCCGGAGCAGAAGAAGCGCGACCTGTTCCTGGCCGAACTGCTGATTCCCGTGGTCAAGGGCGGTGGCACGGAGATGGCGGTCGAGGTCACTTCGCTCGGCATCCAGGTGCACGGCGGCATGGGCTTCATCGAGGAGACCGGCGCCGCGCAGCACTGGCGCGATTCGCGCATCACGACGATCTACGAAGGCACCACCGGCATCCAGGCCAACGACCTGATCTTCCGCAAGCTGATGCGCGACCAGGGCGCCACCGTCAAAGTCGTCTTCTCCGAGGTGCAGGGCACGGCCGACGCGCTGCTGGCCTCCGGCCGGCCCGAACTGCGTGCCATCGGCGCGCAACTGCTGGGCGCGAAACAGGCCTGGTCCGACGCCACGGAGTGGGTACTGGGCACTGTCAGGTCGGACGTTGCGGCCGTGCTGACCGCGGCCCTGCCGTACCTCAACCTTGCAGTCCTCGTCTGCGGCGGCTGGATGATGGGCAAGGCGGCCTTGGCTGCCGCCGACCACCTGGACAGGGAAGCCGGCGACCAGCGGTTCTATCGCAGCAAGATCGCCACCGCCGGCTTCTACGCTGACCAACTGCTGGCGCAGGCCGAGGCCTGGAGCAAGGTGGCGATGGCCGGCGACGCGGCGATCCGGGGCTTTGGCGACGTGCTGTTCGAATGAGACAGAGCCCGTCCGCGAGGTAACAGGCCGGTTTCGACCAGCGGAGCTCCCTCTCTCCCTCTGTTGGCGATTTGCCCATCCGGCACATGTGCCGGATGGGGTCTTTTCCTGCGCGGCGGATCCCGGAAAACCCATCCCCATTCCCATTCCCATGCCCCTGCACGGGGGCGCTCGAGAGGTCGAATCGACGCTCGCATTGCAAGAAAACCTCAAAACAACACCGCCCATTCAGGCGATATCGACCAAAGGAGCAAGACGTGAAGGAAACGTTCATCGACAAGGCCCCCGAGCGAACCAGGTGCCATGGCTGCCCCCCGGCTGATCGAGACCCTGCAGCGCAGGCAATCCGTGCCGTTGCGCAAGGGGCGGCGCGGGCGAGCACGACGACTGCAAGCGGCGTTCGCGGCCAGTGGCGCGCGTCGTCGATTCGCATCCTGGGGACTGCCGTGCTTGCACATACGTGCCTCATGGGCGCGGTACAGGCGGCTGAGCTGACCGCCGGAGGGCCCGGCGTCGCGAAGCCGAAGGAATTCCAGTTCGGCGAGGTGACGGTCCGCACCAAGGGGACGATGACCTACGGCACCATCATCCGCGCGGATGACCGTAATCCCGAGCTGGTCCCGTACGGCAACGGCGTAGCAGTGGGCGTCAACGGTACGGCGAGGGGCGGCACCAACAATGACGACGGCGAACTGAATTACGGGCGTGGCGACCATACCTCGACCGTGCTCAAGGCCGTGCTCGATGCCGACCTGAAGTACCGGAACCTGGGGATGTTCGTGCGCGTCAAGGCCTGGCACGACTTCGACCTTGAAGATGACAGCGTCCCGCACGGCAATGCGGCCAACGGCTACGCGCCCGACAAGAACCTCAGCGACAAGGGCTTCAGTCGCCTCGGACGTTTCTCGGGGGCCGACCTGAGGGCCAACGTCTACGGCAACTTCGACCTGGACGGCAAATCCCTGCTCACCCGCATCGGCTATCAGACCATCGACTGGGGCTCCCCAGGTACGATTCTGGGCGGTCTGGAGCAGATCAACCCGATCGACAATCCCGCGCGCCTGCGCGCCGGCGCGGTTCCCGAGGAGACCCGGATTCCGATTCCGGCGGTCTTCGCCAGGCTGGGCCTGAACAAGAACACCAATGTCGAGGCGTTCTACCAGTTCGGCTTCCGCCCCAGTGAACTGGCGGGCTGCGGCACCTTCGGTGCATTCGTCGACTACGCGACTGCGGGCTGCAACCAGGTCTTCGTCGCGCCTGTGACGGTCAGCGATGCACAAGCCGAGGACCTTGGGCTGGTCGTCAAGCGCGGGGCGGACGGGGATCCTTCGGACGGCGGCCAATATGGCGTCGGCGTGACTTATCTTGCCGAGAACCTGGGGCAGTTCGGCGCCTATTTCGCCAACTATCACAGCCGCCGGCTCGCGGTCAGCGTGCTCAAGTCGTCAGGGACCGCCCCGTTCATTCCGGGCGACCCCAAGGGCGAGAATGTGCAGTACTTCGTTGAATATCCGGAAGACGTGAAGGTCTGGGGGCTGAACTTCAAAACGCGCCTGCCTGACCAGACCCGGGTCTTCGCTGAATATACCTACCGCCCCAACCAGACCATCCAGTTGGCGACCGGGGATTTGCTCTCGGCATTCGTGTCGAACACCGCCCCGAGCCTGCTCCGGGCCGATGCGACGGCGACGCCGGCGGGCGGTGTCTACCACGGCTACGACCGCCTCAAGATGAGCCAATTCAGCGCCGGTGCGTCCAGGCCGTTCGGCAAGGTGCTGGGCGGCGACTTCACCCTGGCGGGCGAAGTCGGCGTGAAGTACATCCACGACCTGCCGGACGTGAGCGAGCGGCGCTACGTTCGCTCCGATCTCTACGGGCAAGGTCCGGTCAATGGCGTGTGCTTGCCTGGCGCGTCGGCTGCGCAGTGCAGCAACGACGGCTACGCCTCGGCGCTGGCCTGGGGCTACCGCCTGAGGGCATCTTCCGTATATGGCAATGTCTTCGATGGCGTGGATCTCAAGCCGTCCATCACCTTTGGCCATGACGTGAAGGGCTGGTCCTACGACTCGCTCTTCATCGAGGGACGGCGTCTGGCGATCGTTGCCTTGCAGGCGGACGTGAAGAAACGGTTCTTCGTCGAGGCCTCCTGGACGCCGATCTGGGGCGGTCGATACAACTTCGCGAAGGATCGGGATTTCTTCGCCCTCGCCGTCGGCGCGACCTTCTGAAGACAGGGACAGCCGGCAGCTCGCTCAACCCCTTCCGATTGCAAGTCGCACAGCTTGGGAAGGGGGCGGCTGCCGGGTCCGATACAGCCGGTGCCGGCAGATCTGGAAATGACAAACGCGGGCCCCGGATCGAGCAACTCGACTCCGTGGGCATCGTATGCATGGCGAAACAACACGCCATAGACGCGCCAGTCGGCGCCAATAACAAGGAGGATGACTCATGAAGATTCTCGTACCCGTCAAACGCGTTGTCGATTACAACGTGAAGGTTCGCGTCAAGGCCGATGGCAGCGGCGTGGATCTGGCCAACGTCAAGATGAGCATGAACCCCTTCGACGAGATCGCGGTGGAAGAAGCGGTGCGTCTGAAGGAAGCCGGGGTGGTGACCGAAGTCGTGGCGGTGAGCTGCGGCGTGGGCGCCTGCCAGGAGACGCTGCGTGCGGCGCTGGCGATCGGTGCCGACCGCGCCATCCTGGTCGAGACCGACGTCGAGCTGCAGCCGCTGGCCGTGGCCAAGCTGCTCAAGGCCGTGTGCGACAAGGAACAGCCGAACCTGGTGATCTGCGGCAAGCAGGCGATCGACGACGACGCCAACCAGACCGGCCAGATGCTGGCCGCGCTGGCCGGCTGGCCGCAGGCGACCTTCGCCTCGAAGGTGGCGCTGGCCGATGGCAAGGCGCAGGTCACGCGCGAGATCGACGGCGGCCTCGAGACCCTGTCGGTGGGCCTGCCGGCGGTGATCACCACCGACCTGCGCCTGAACGAGCCGCGCTACGCCACGCTGCCCAACATCATGAAGGCCAAGAAGAAGCCGCTCGACACCGTCAAGCCGGCCGATCTGGGCGTCGATGTGGCCCCGCGCCTGGCGACCCTGAAAGTGTCCGAGCCGCCCAAGCGCAGCGCCGGCGAGCGCGTGGCCGACGTGGCCCAACTGGTCGACAAACTCAAGAACGTTGCGAAGGTGATCTGAACATGGCCATTCTCGTTATTGCTGAACACGACAATCAATCGCTCAAGGCCTCGACGCTCAACACCGTGGCCGCCGCTGGCAAGCTCGGTGGCGACGTCCACGTGCTGGTGGCCGGTGCCGGCTGCGCTGGCGTGGCCGAAGCGGCCGCCAAGGTGGCCGGTGTGGCCAAGGTGCTGGTGTGCGATGCTGCCCACTACGAAGCCCAGACCGCCGAGAACGTTGCCGAACTGGTGAAGGGCCTGGCCGCCGGTTACAGCCATGTGCTCGCCCCGGCGACCCCGGCCGGCAAGAACATGCTGCCGCGCGTGGCCGCGCTGCTCGACGTGGCGCAGATCAGCGAGATCGTCGCGATCGAAAGCCCCGACACCTTCGTGCGCCCGATCTACGCCGGCAACGCGCTGGCCACGGTCAAGAGCGCCGATGCGATCAAGGTCATCACCGTGCGCACCACGGCGTTCGACGCCGCTGCTGCCGAGGGCAACGCCGCCCCGGTGGAAGCCGTCGCTGCGGGCGCCGATCTCGGTGTCACCGCGCTGACCGGCCGCGAGATCGTCAAGAGCGCGCGCCCCGAGCTCGGTGCCGCCAAGGTCATCGTCGCCGGCGGTCGCGGCCTGGGCAGCGGCGACGCCTACCACCAGTTGCTCGAGCCGCTCGCCGACAAGCTCGGCGCTGCGCTCGGTGCCAGCCGCGCCGCGGTCGATGCGGGCTACTGCCCCAACGACTACCAGGTCGGCCAGACCGGCAAGATCGTCGCCCCGCAGCTCTACATCGCGGTCGGCATCTCGGGCGCGATCCAGCATCTGGCGGGTATGAAGGATTCCAAGGTGATCGTGGCGATCAACAAGGATCCGGAAGCCCCGATCTTCCAGGTCGCCGACTACGGCCTCGTGGGCGATCTGTTCCAGGCGGTGCCGGAACTGACTTCCATCCTTGCCTGATCGGAGCTCGCGTTCTCGTTTCCATCGGGTTCGTTAGATCTCATCTCCCTCCCCTCTGAGACTCTCGAACCGTTCCGGCTCGGCAAAGCAGTGCTTTCCGAGCCGTTTTTTTGACTTCGCATCAGGGGTCATGATCGCCCAGGTCAGGATCCCGCCAAAGGAGTATCGAACCATGCGCGAATCAATGGAGTTCGACGTGCTGATCGTCGGCGGCGGCCCGGCCGGGCTGTCGGCTGCGATCAAGCTCAAGCAACTGGCGGCGGCAAAGGGTCAGGAGATCTCGGTGTGCCTGATCGAGAAGGCCGCCGAGATCGGCGCCCACATCCTCTCGGGCGCGGTGATGGACCCGGAGGCGCTCACCGAGCTCTTCCCCGACTGGAAGGAACAGGGCGCCCCGCTCAACACCGCGGTCACCGAGGACAAGGTGCTGTTCCTCTCCGAGACCGGCGCCCGCCAGGCCCCCAACCGCCTGCTGCCCGACTGCTTTGTGAACCACGGCAATTACATCGTGCGCCTGGGCAATCTGGTGAAGTGGCTCGGCGAACAGGCCGAGGCGCTCGGTGTGGAGGTTTACCCGGGCTTTGACGGCGACGAGATCCTGTTCGACGAGGCGGGCGCGGTGAAGGGCGTCGCCACCGGCGACATGGGGCTCAATCGTGATGGCACGCCGGGTCCGCACCACCAGCCCGGCATGGAGCTGCACGCCAAGTACACCCTGTTCGCCGAAGGCTGTCGCGGCCACCTCGGCAAGCAGCTCGAGGCGAAGTTCAAGCTGCGCGACGGCGCCGACCCCCAGACCTACGGCATCGGCATCAAGGAGCTGTGGGAAGTGAAAACCGAGCACCATCGCCCGGGCTTGGTGGTGCACACCGCCGGCTGGCCGATGGACAACGCCACCTACGGCGGCGGCTTCCTCTATCACCTCGAGGACAATCTGGTCGCGGTCGGCTTCGTGGTCGGGCTCAACTACGCCAACCCGCATCTGTCGCCCTTCGAGGAGATGCAGCGCTACAAGACCCACCCCGAGATCCGCAAGGTCCTCGAAGGCGGCAAGCGCCTGCAGTACGGTGCGCGCGCGATCGCCGCCGGCGGCCTGCAGAGCCTGCCCAGGCTGGTGTTCCCGGGCGGCGGGCTGATCGGCGACGACGCGGGTTTTCTCAACGCCGCGCGCATCAAGGGCAGCCACGCCGCGATCAAGT
>JAUVXG010000142.1 GCA_030603685.1 Pleomorphomonas sp. | reverse complement strand
CTGCCGGCTTGACGCTGAGATCGTCGATCGAGCGGCGCGAAGCCGCCTCAATGCCACGACGATCGAGCAGGAACAGGCGACGGAAGCGATCGAGCGTCGTCATGACGAGGTTTTCCGTTACCGTCATGCCGAGCATCAGGCCGTCGCGATGGCGATCCTCGGGCACGAACCCGACGCCGCAGGCCATGGCATCGCCCGGCGCGCGGAAGTCGACCGGCTTGCCGTCAACCTCGACGGTTCCAGCATCCCGCGGTTCCGAGCCGAAGATGGCGTGCATAAGTTCGGTTCGCTTGGAGCCGATGAGACCGGTGATGCAGAGGATTTCGCCACCGTAGAGATCGAAGCTCACGTCGCGGAACATGCCGCGGCGGCTCAGGCCCTTGACGGACAGGCGGATGTCGCCGTTGCCGCGCGGATGGCGGGCCTCGCCGGCCGCCGCCGAGCTTTCGCGCGCCAGACGGTCGCCGACCATCAGCTCGATCACCTTGGCGCGGGTCATGTCGGCGACGTCGGCCTCGGCGATGACGCGGCCGTCGCGCATGATGGTCATGGTGTCGCAGACGGTGAAGATCTCGTCGAGCATGTGACTGATGTAGACGATGCCGACGCCGCGACTCTTGAGGAGGCGGATGGTGTCGTGCAGCCGACGCACGTCGGAAGCGGCGAGCCAGCCGGTCGGCTCGTCCATCAGGAGCACCTTGGCGTCGAGCGCCAGTGCCTTGACGATCTCCACTTCCTTCTGTTTCACCGTCGGCAGCTCGCCGACCGTGGCGTCGAGATCGAGGTCGATGCAGTAGCGCTCGAGCAGTTCCTCCGCCTCGCGCCGCTGCGCCTTGACGTCGACGAGGCCGAAGCGACGGGTCGGTTGGCGGCCGAGGAAAATGTTGTCGAGCACGCTCAACGCCGGCGCCATGTTCGAATGCTGATAGATGCATCCGATGCCGTGACGGATCATTTCCTCCGGTCGGCCGAGCGGCAGTTCGACGCCGTCGAGTGTCACGCTGCCCGACGTGGGCATGATCGCGCCGGTCAGAACCTTGATCAGGGTCGATTTTCCGGCCCCGTTGGAGCCGATGAGGGCCCTGACTTCACCGCGCATCACGCGGAAGTCGGCATGATCGAGGGCGACGAGGTTGCCGTAGACCTTGGTCAGGCCATGCGCGTCGAGGAGCTGGGCGGCGCTGGCATTCACGTTGGCTACTGCGGGCATCTCAGGCCTCCTCGGCGAGGTTGGCGGCCAGGCGCTTCTGCCGGCGGACGGCGAGGAGGCGGTCGTGGCCGACGGCGATCAGCAGGATGACGCCGGTGAGAATCTGCTGGACGAACTGGGAAATGCCGAGCAGCGTCAGGCCGATCAGCACCATGCCGAGCAGGAAGGTGCCGATCACCGGGCCGGCGAGGCCGCCGATGCCGCCCGACAGGCTGACGCCGCCGATCACCGCCGCGGCGATGGCGCTCATTTCCATGCCCAAGCCGAGCGACTCCGTCGTCGTTGACAGGCGGGCGATCATCAGCAGGGCGGCAAGCCCGGCACAGAAACCGCAGATCGCGTAGGCGATGATGATCGTGCGGCCGACATTGATGCCGGCGAGGCGAGCCGCTTCGGCATTGCCGCCGACGGTGTAGATGTCGCGACCGAAGCGGGTGCGGCCGAGCATGACGCCGAACACCACGAGCGTTGCGAGCATGATAAAGAAGGACAGGGGCACCCAGGGCATCTCGACCAGCGACGACAGGCCGGTCGCCGACCCGATGTCGAAATAGGTGTCGAGCCCCATGATCCAGGGATCGCTGAGCGGCGTCGTCGACAGTTCGGGCACCAGCTGGCGTCCGGAAATGGCATAGACGAGGCCACGATAGGCGGCGAGCGTCGACAGCGTGGCGATGAAGGGCTGGAGGCGCAGCTTGACGATCATGATGCCGTTGATGGCGCCACACAGGGTCGCGACCGCGAGGGTGATCGGGATCGCGACATAGCCGGGCGCATCGAACATCAGCGTCAGATCGAAGGCGACCATGCCAGCCAGGGCGAGGGTGGCGCCCACGGAAAGGTCGATTCCCCGCAGAAGGATGGGGAAGGATTCGCCGATGGCGAGAATGGCGATGAACGAGAATCCCGCCATGAGATCCTCGAAGTTGCTCGCCGTCGCAAAGTTGGGCGCGAACACGCAAAAGAATGCCAGCACTGCCAGGAAGAACAGGACTACGGCGATGAATGCGGATTGGACACGCATTGCGGACCTATCGATCAGGGTTTGCTTCAGCTTTGCTGACGGGTGGCGCGCTCGGTCGTGAAGGCAACCGGCGGCCCGGCGAGGCTATCCGCCGCCACGGGCCAGCGCTCGACCGCAGAAAGGCGGCCGATCGCATAGAGCTCGGTCGGCGAATCCGGGAAGCGTAGGCCGCCCGGATCGCGCCTGAAAGTGCGGCTTGCCGCTTACCAGCGCTGTGACGGCTGGATCTGACCGACCGTATCCTTGGTGGCGATCACGAAGGGCATCAGAAGCTTGCCCTGCTGCTCGAACGCCTTGGCGGTGACGAGGCCGGAGGTCAGCACCGTGGCCGCGGCGGCGGCGAAACGGCCCTGCTGGAACACGTCGGTGTACTGCGTTCCGGAGAGTTCGCCTGCCTCGATCGACGCCAGCGCGTCCTTCTCACCGTCGTTGCCGAAGATCACCATCTTGCCGATGAGACCCTTTTCCTTGGCGACGTCGACCGCGCCGAGCGCCATCGAGTCGTTGACGCCGTAGACGCCGGCGAGGTTGGGGTTGGCGGCCAGGATGGTGGACAGCACGTCTTGGGCCTTCTTGCGCGACCAGTCGGCGACCTGATCGGCGACAACGCGGATCTCCGGATGGTACTTCTTGAGGCCGTCGACGAAGCCGTTGGTACGCTGGTCGCGGATGATGATGCCCGGGGGAGCGTTGAGGATGGCGATGTCACCCTTGCCGCCGAGCTTCTCACCCATCACCTTGGCAATTTCCATGGCGCCGTAATAGTGGTTCATCTCCACATGGGCGGCGTGGGCTTCGGTGGCGTCGATGTTGAGCGTGATGACGATGATGCCCTTGCGCTTGGCCTTCTTGATCGACGGGGCGAGCGCCACGCTGTCGCTCGGCTGCAGGAAGATCACCTTGGTGTCGTTGTTGATCAGCGTGTCCATCAGGCTGACCTGGACCTCGACCTTGTTCTGGCCGTCGAGCTGCGTGTAGTCGACGTTCTGCTGGGTGCTCAGCACTTCCTCGATGCCCTTCGACCAGCCGGCAGACACGGTGTGCGGCTGAATCTGCAGGAAGGCCATCTTCACCCGCTCGTCAGCGCGGGCGGCGCTGACACCCATGGCGCCGGTGACCGGATCGATGCCGGCCATCGGGCCGGTGGCGGCGCCGGTCAGGGCAGCCGAGCCGAGGGCCATGGACTTCAGGATGGTTCGGCGATCGGCCAGGAGCTTGCTTTCGTCTTTGTGGGTCATGTCTCTCTCCCTAGTCTCGTTCTTGCCTTGTAGGTCCTCACCGCGCGGGGCGTCCGGCGCCGCGCACCGCCGTGTAGACGGCATAGACGGACGTCGATGCCGTGATGAACAGTCGATTGTTCTTGGGGCCACCGAAGCACAGGTTGGCCACGGTCTCTGGCACGTGGATGATGCCGAGAGGGCAACCATCCGGGGCGAAGATCTCGACGCCACGCGCCGAGGAAACCCAGAGGTTGCCGTATTCGTCGAGGCGAAGGCCGTCGGGCACTCCCTCCTCGATGGTGATGAGCACCTTGCCCTCGCCGACCTGCCAATCGTTTGCGAGCGGGAAAGCCATGACGTGGTGATAACCCGCCCCGTCGTGGGACGCCGAACTGTCGGCGACATAGAGCGTCCGCTCGTCGAGCGACAGTGCAAGCCCGTTCGGCTTCAGCATCGAACGGATCTTCGCTTCGACCTTTCGTGTCTCGGGATCGGCGCGATAGACGAAGCACCCGTCCTGTTCGGACGGCGAGCGCTTGCCCTCGTAGTCGGTCATGATGCCGTAGGTCGGGTCGGTGAACCAGACGCCGCCATCCGACGCGACGATCACGTCGTTGGGCGAGTTAAGCCGCCGCCCCTCGAAGGCATCGGCGATGACGGTGCGCCGGCCGTCCAGCTCGAAGCGGACGACCGAACGCGTCAGGTGCTCGCAGGCCACAAGGCGCCCTTCAGGGTCGATCGTGTGGCCGTTGCAGTTGTTGGCCGCGTGATCGAGCACGCGGACACCAAGGTCGGGAATCCACTGGTACATCCTGCCGCGCGGAATGTCCGACCAGATGAGGAAATCGCCCGTTGGGAAATAGGCGGGCCCCTCGGTCCACAGGTGCCCGGTACTCAGTGTCTCGAGAGGACTGCTCGGCAGCACGAGCTGCCACAGACGCTCGTCGAGCGCGGTTATGCGTTGCTGGCTCATCGGCGCATTGGCTCTTGTATTTGCGTTTTCCTCACTGTCATTGAAGCAGAGACAAAAGGAGCGAAACAGCGCAGGTCCCACGTCCATTTTGCGGGAACCCGCAAAACTTGACGCGCTTTCGCGCTGGTTTCGTGTGCGATCTGCGCCGACAATCGAGCCGTTCATGCAAGAGGCAGCCATGCTGAGTCGCACCCCGTTCGATCTGCAACGCATCATGGCGGTCCTGAAGTCGATCACCGGGCAGCTCGACCTCAAATGCGTGGTCCAGTCGGTTTCGACGGCGGTGATCGACATCCTGCCGCACGATCATATCGACGTGGCCCTGATGAATGCCGACCGCACCATCGTCTCGACTTACGAGGCGGGGCTGCATACCGAGTGGGATATCGAGTCGCGCGGAACGCGATCCGTCGCCGTCAGTCCCATCCGCGCCCTTTTCATGGGGGAGGTCGACAGCATCATCACTCCCGATGCCCAGGCCGATCCCCGCTTCCACTTCGAAGGCGCTTGGTCCAAGCCGATCTTCGACGCCGGCCTGCGCGGCCGTCTGCACGTGCCGGTGCTGGTGGAAGGTCGGATCATCGGCGCTCTGTCGTTTTCCACGCAGGTGCCCGACACGTATAGCGAGGCCGATCTCGACAACGCGCGGATCGTCGCCGACATCCTCGCCGCCTATATGTTCGCTCTTCAGCAGAGCGAGCTGGCCAGCCGGCGGGAGATTAAGCGGGTGGAGGCGGAGGCCCGCGCCGAGGGGCTGCGCATCGGCGCGCGCCACCTGACCGAGGAGCTGGAAAACGCCCGGCAGGCCATCGGCATGGATCTGCATGACCAGACGCTGGCCGATCTCTCGCGCATCTCCCGTAATCTGAAGCGCCTGGAAAGCAAGGCGAACCTTCGGGGCAGCGAGTTGCAGCCGATCCAGGACGACATCTCGCACTGCCTTACCGAGCTCAGGGTCATCATCGACAACGCCCGGCCTTCGGTTCTGCAGTTCTTCGGCTTTTCCGAGGCCATCGAAGCGGTTCTGGACCGGTATGCCCGTGCCTCCGCCAAGCCGCTCGTCTGCCGGCTGCTGGACGAGGGCTGCGAGGCGATCGACGCCCTGCCGGCCAACACGCAGGTGGCGCTCTATCGCATCGTCCAGGAAGCCATCAACAATGCAGGCCGACACTCCGGCGCCTCGACGATCGAGGTTCAGGTCTTTTCCGACGAAGCCGGCATTCGCATCACGGTCGTCGACGACGGCTGCGGCCTGCCGCAAACGCCGGGCAAGCGAACCGGGGGGCTGGCCAACATGCGGACCCGCGCGTCGCTGATCGAGGCCGAACTGACCGTGACGTCCGGCGCCGAAGGCGTCGGAACGCAGTTGAGCATAACCATTCCGCTCGCCCGGCCACAGGAGTCGGCGCGCAATCGGGAGGCAGAATGAGCACCTACTTGATCGCCGAGGACGATGTGCTGCATCGCGGTTTTCTGCGCGAGGTCATGGCGCTCGGCGAGATCGACTGCGAGCAGGTCATCGAGGCGGAGAACGGCGAGGATGCCATCCGCCTCGCTCATGAGCACGAACTCAAGGGCGTCATCCTCGATTTGCAGATGCCCAAGAAGACCGGCGTTCAGGCAGCGAAGGCGATCTGGGCCGAAAACCCGGCCATGCCGATCATCTTCTGGTCCAACTACGCCGACGAGGCCTACGTTCGTGGCGTCGCCCGCATCGTGCCGGCAGGCGCGACCTACGGCTACCTGTTGAAAACCGCGTCCAAGGATCGGCTGAGGCGGGCAATCCAGTGCGTGTTCGTCGAAGGGCAGAACATCATCGACCGCGAGGTGCGCGGTCTTCAGAAGCGGGGCCAGAAGGGGTCGGACGAACTGACCGAGGTCGAGTACGAGATCCTGCTCGATATTGCCATCGGCCTTACGGACCAGGCAATCGCCGCGCGCCGCAACATGTCGATGCGCTCCGTGCAGGGGCGGCTTCAGCAGCTCTACGCCAAGCTGGGGCTTGCATCCCTTCCCCTGATGTCGGATGGGCGCGCCGTCTTCAACAGCCGCTCGCGCGCCGTGGCGATGGCGCTCTCCAGCCGGATCATCAATTCCAAGACGATCGAGATCGCCGAGTCCGAATACCAGCAGGACCCGGAGCGCGGCCTTCGCCGCTCAGCCGGTCACCAGTCAGGGTGACGGGAAAGGCCCCTGGGGCTCATCGTCCCGAAAGCTTGTACTTCCGGATTCGGTCGTGCAGCGTGGTCTTGGCCATCTTGAGATCCTCGGCGGCGCGCGACAGCGACATGCCATTGCGGCGCAACGCCTCCGAGATCAATCGACGCTCGAAGACTTCCAGCGTTTCCGTCAGGGAGCGGCGGTTGTCGCCGTCGGGATCGTCGAGGGGAAAGCCCTCGATGTCGCCCAGAACCCACCGGTCGGCGGCGTTCTTGAGTTCGCGCACGTTGCCGGGCCACTCGCAGGCCATCAGGGCTTGCAGCTTCTCGCTGTCGAGCCGGGGCGTAGGCCGTCCGTAGCGCGCGGCGGCCTGGTGGGCAAAATGCTCGAACAACAGGCCGATGTCGTCGCGCCGCTCGCGCAGCGGCGGCAGGCGCAGCGTGGCGACGTTGAGCCGGTAGTAGAGGTCGGCACGGAAGCGCCCCTGGTCTGAAAGCTCGCGCAGATCGCTTTTCGAGGCCGCGATGACCCGGCAGTTGACCTCAAGGACCTGATTTGAGCCGAGCCGTTCGATCGTTCGTTCCTGGAGCACGCGCAGCAGCTTGATCTGCATGGGCATCGGCATGCTCTCGATCTCGTCGAGAAAGAGCGTGCCGCCGTTGGCATGCTCGATCTTGCCGATGCGCCTCTTGGCCGCGCCCGTGAACGCGCCGACCTCGTGGCCGAAAATCTCGCTGTCGATGAGGTTCTCGGGCATTCCGCCGCAGTTGAGAGCGACGAAGTTGCCGGCGCGGCGAGGGCTGAGGTCATGAAGGCATTGGGCGACCAGCTCCTTGCCGGTGCCGGTTTCGCCGGTGATCAGCACGTCGGCCGATGCCTGGCCGAGATCGATGATGCGCCGCCGCACCATCTGGATCTGCGGAGATTTGCCGATGATGCGGGTTTCGAGATTCTGGCCGCTGTTGATCTGCGCGCGCAGGTCGCGAACCTCCTGGACGAGACGCCTCGTCTCCAGCGCGCGCCGCGCGATCTCGACGAGATGGGTCGAGGAGAACGGCTTCTCGATGAAGTCGTGGGCGCCGTCCTTCATGGCCTGAACGGCGAGGGAGATATCGCCATGCCCGGTCATCAGCACGACCGGCAGGTCGGCATCGAAGGCGCGAATGCGCGTCATCAGCGCCATTCCGTCCATGCCGGGCAGGCGAATGTCGGAAATGACCACCGCCGGCGGATTTTCGGCGATGTAGCGCCAGGCATTCTCGGCGCTGTCGACCGCATCGGCGACGATGCCCTCCAGCACGAGCGCCTGCTGGCATCCGCGCCTGACGTTCGGGTCGTCCTCGACGATCAGCACCTTGAGCGTGTCAGTCATCGACGTTCTCCGAAGCGGCCGCGAGAGGCAGGTCGAGCACGAACAGCGCGCCGCCCTCGGCGAGGTTGGCGGCTGACAGCGAACCGCCGAAGTCTCGGGCAATCCCGGCCGAAATGGCAAGCCCCAGTCCCAGCCCGCCGCCGGAATCCTTGGTCGTGAAGAACGGCTCGAACAGGCGCTCGCGCTCGTTCTCGCCAAATCCAGGCCCGTTGTCTCGAACCTCGATGCGCACCCGGTCGCCATCCATGCTGGCCGAGAGACCGATGCGCGGCGTCTCCATCCCCTCGGTCGCGTCGAGCGCGTTGGCAACGAGGTTGACGAGAATCTGCTCCAGCCGGTTGGAATCGGCGAGCACCGCGAGGTCGACGGGCTCGACGCTGATCTCCGGCTCGATGGATCGCTGCGACAGACGTCGGTTTAGGAAGAACAGCGTGTTTGCCAGGGAGCGGCGCACATTCACCGGGCGCGGCTTGCCGCTCGATTTGCGCGCGAACGACTTCAGCTGGCTGGTCAGCGTACCCATGTGGGTCACCAGATCCGAGATCAGCGCGAGATTGCTCTCCGCCTCCTCCAGCATTCCTCGCTGCATGAACTTGACGGTGTTGTCGGAAAGAGTGTGCAGGGCGGCGAGCGGCTGGTTGAGCTCATGCGCCAGTCCGGCCGACATCTGGCCGATGACCGCGAGCTTGCCGGCGTGGATCAGCTCTTCCTGCGCTTCCTTGAGCGTTCGCGTGCGCTCCTCCACCTTGCGCTCCAACTCGTCATGGGCTCGCTGAAGCGCTTCGCGGGCACGAAGCCGTTCCCACTGGCGGAGCCGCCGCAGGTAAAGGGCGATCGAGGCGATGCACAGTATGACGCCGCCGGCGGCGGCGAGGGCGGCATTCAACCAGGCCATGGTCCGCAGGTCGCCAAACGGCGAAAGCACCGTGAGGCGCCAGTTCGTGCCCTTGAGCGGGGCCGATTGCGCCAGAAAGACCCCATATATCGGGAAAGTATGCGGCGCCTCCGCCGCCGGCCGAACCAGCTCGACGATTTCTGCCTTTTCGGAGCTGATGCTCCCTTGAGATTGCAGGCCGAGCGGAGGCAGCGGACGCGCGTTGTAATGCAGGGACTGCGCAAGTTCGTTCCGTCGCTCTTCGCTGAGCGGGGTGAGCGTCGTGAACTTCCATGACGGAACAGAGGCGAGGATGACCACGCCGTTCTCGTCGGTGACCAGAACCGGCGCTTCGACCGTCGACCAGGATGTCTCGAGTTGCTCCAGGCTCACCTTGACGACGGCCACCCCCAGAAGGCGCTCATCGGCCAAAATCGGAGAGGATAGATAGTAGCCGGGCTGACCGCGCGTGGTGCCGATGCCGAAGAAGCGCCCCGTCTGCTTGGCCAGCGCCTCGTGGAAATAGGGGCGGTAGGACAAGTCCTCGCCCAGAAAGCTGTCAGACTGGTTCCAGTTGCTGGTGGCGACCACATGGCCGCTGGAGCTTAGCAGATAGATGGACAGAGAACCGGCGCGCTTGTTGAGTTCGGCCAGGTAGTTGTTGATGCGAGAGGTCTGTTCCTCGCCGCCGTTGACGAGGAGATCGACGACATCGCGTTCGAGGCCGAGGGTGGCCGGGAAGAAGGCGTATTTGTCGATCTCGCGTTCCAGGCTGGTCTCATAGAGGTCCAGCCGCTGGCGCCCGCGCTCGGCAAGCCGCGCGATGCTCGTGTCCTCGCTGACCTTGAAACCGACGAAGCTCATCGCCAGCGCCAGTATCAGGATGGTGGGCAACAGCAGGGCAAGCGATCGCTGTGCGTGGCGTTGGGTCATGGGGCGTAAAGCCTCCGGCCAGCTTCGTTTTGCGATCCTGATTGGCACCGGCCGGGCCGCTTGTCCATAGCGGTCGGTCGTGCAGGCGCCGGGCGGCGAGGTTGCGTGGAAGCGCTGGCCGTCGCCCGGCTGTCGTGTAGATGCGCCGCCTCATCTGGCGGGGCGGCGCATCGGATCGTCAGGCGGCCTCGGGAGCTATCGCCGGAGCGCCGTCCGCCTCCATTTCAGCGATGCTGTCCTGATCGTCGTAGGCGTTTTCCCATTTGGCGATCACGGCGGTGGCGATCGAGTTGCCGAGAACGTTGGTGGCGGTGCGGCCCATGTCGAGGAACACGTCGATGCCCATGATCAGCAGCACGCCGGCCTCGGGCAGGTTGAACATCGGCATGACCGCGGCAACGACGACGAGGGCCGAACGCGGCACGCCGGCGATGCCCTTCGACGACACCATCAGCACCAGCAGCATGGTGATCTGGGTGCCGAGATCCATCGGGATGTTGTAGGCCTGCGCCACGAACAGGGCGGCGAAGGTCGTGTAGATCATCGAACCGTCGAGGTTGAACGAGTAGCCGAGCGGCAGCACGAAGCCGATGACCCGCTCGGAAATGCCGAGCCGCTTCAGCGCTTCCATGACGCGCGGGTAGGCCGCCTCGCTGGACGCGGTCGAGAAGCCGAGAATCATCGGGTCGCGAACCGCGCTGAGAAGCGGGAACACCTTGTTTTTAAGAACCAGGTAGGCGAGGCCGATCAGCACGGCCCAGAGAACCAGCAGCGCGGTGTAGAAGCCGCCCATCACCTTGCCGTAGACCATCAGCACGCCAAGGCCCTGCGTGGTGACAACGTTGGCGATGGCCGCGAACACGCCGAGCGGGGCGAACAGCATGACATAGCCGGTCACCTTGAGCATGACGGGAACGGCGCCTTCGATCGTGGTGGCCAGCGTGTCGGCGGCCTTGATGTGGCGAACGTTGCCGAGCGCCAGGCCGAAGAACACCGAGAACACGACGATCTGCAGGATCTCGTTGCCGGCCATCGCCTCGAAGATGTTGCGCGGGAAGACGTGCGTCAGGAAGTCCCTGAGGTTCAGCGACGACGTCTTGAGGTCGACGGCGGCGTTGACGTCCGGCAGCGGAATGCTGAGGCTGCCGCCCGGCTGAAGCAGGTTGGCGAGAACCAGGCCGATGCTGAGCGACATGAGCGAGGCCATCAGGAACCAGCCGATGGCCCGGCCGCCGATGCGACCGACGGTCTTGGCGTCACCCATGTTGATGAGGCCGGATACCAGCGTCGCGAAAATCAGCGGCGCGATGATCATCTTGATGAGACGGAGGAATATGTCGGTCAGCATGGCAAAGTAGCTGGCGATCGACTTGGCTTCCTCGGGCGTGGCGGCCATCTTGTTGCAGACGTAGCCGGCGACGATGCCGAGCAGCATGGCGAGCAGGATGTAGGTCGACTGGCGCGACTTCTTGGGTGTCGTATCTATGGCATGCATGGTGTGTTCCTTGGGTTCCCAGTGTTCCGTTTCTTATTTTGCGAAGGCCTCGGCCCTCGCCTTGAACAGGCGGGGGTGGGTGAGGACATCGGGACGAAGGATGTCTGCGAGTTCCTCCTGGCTCATCAGTCCGCGCTCGAGCACCAGTTCGGCCACGCCGCGCCCGGTGCGGTGGGCCTCCACGGCCACGTCCGTGGCATTGGCGTAGCCGATGAACGGGTTGAGAGCGGTGGCGATGCCGATCGAATCGCGCACGATGGCTTCGAGGCGACTGCGATTGGCGGTGATGCCGTCGACGCACTTGTCGGCCAGGATGTAGCAGCCCTGCCGGAGATGGGTGATCGACTTGAAGAGGCTGTGAGCGATGATCGGCTCGAAGGCGTTGAGCTGCAGCTGACCTGCCTCGGCGGCGAGCGAAACCGTCATGTCATTGCCGATTACCTCGAAGGCGATCTGGTTGACCACCTCCGGAATGACCGGGTTGACCTTGCCGGGCATGATCGACGAACCGGCCTGACGGGCGGGAAGGTTGATTTCTCCAAAGCCGGCGCGCGGGCCGGACGACAGCAGCCGCAAGTCGTTGCACACCTTGGACAGCTTGACAGCTACGCGCTTCAGCACGCCCGAGAGCTGCACGAAGGCACCGCAGTCCTGCGTCGCTTCGATCAGGTTGAGGGCGGTGATCACCGGAATGCCGGAGATCTCGGCAAGGTGGCGGCAGACCAGCGCGGCATAGCCGGGGTGGGCGTTGATGCCGGTGCCGATCGCCGTGGCGCCGAGATTGATCTCGCGGATCAGCTGTGCAGCTTCCTTGAGGCGATCCTCGTCCTCCTCGAGCATCACCGCATAGGTTGCGAACTCCTGGCCGAGCGTCATGGGCACGGCGTCCTGAAGCTGGGTGCGCCCCATCTTGAGCACGTCGCCGAACTCGTCGGCCTTGCGCTGGAACGCCGCCCGGAGATGAGCCATGGCGTCGACCAGACGGTAGATGCCGGCGTAGGTCGCAACCTTGAGAGCCGTCGGATAGACGTCGTTGGTCGACTGGCTCATGTTGACGTGTTCGTTGGGGTGCAGGCGCTTGTAGTCGCCCCGCTTGGCGCCCATGAGCTCGAGCGCCCGGTTGGCGATCACCTCATTGGCATTCATGTT
>JAUVXG010000004.1 GCA_030603685.1 Pleomorphomonas sp. | reverse complement strand
GTGCAGCCCAGCTCGCGCCGAAACACGGCATACATGTAGGGCAGGGAGGTGAAGCCGCTGCGCGCAGCGACTTCGGCGAAGGACAGCGTGTGGTCGGACAGCATTTGCTTGGCGCGTTCAAGGCGAAACGCCAACATGTCGTCGTGGACCGTCCAGCCGAAGGCCTTGCGGAAATGGATGTCGAGCGTGGCGCGCGACACACCGACATAGGCCGCCACTTGCGCCACCTTCACACCCTGAGCGGCGAACTGACGGATATAGTGGCGTGCCCTCATGATATAGGGATCGTAGGTCGGTTGGTGACGGGACGAAGCCAGCGCGTTGAGCCCCTTGGGAGGGACCAGGATAGGGCTCTGTTCCGCGCGATCTCCGATGAGGCGCCGGTGCATCATCTCCGCGGCGATCCTCCCCATTTCTCGGGTTCCCTGACGAACGGAGCTGATGGGAATGCGGGAGAGCATCCTGAGGAGCTGATCGTCGTCGATGCCGACCAGCGCCACCTCCTCGG
This sequence comes from Pleomorphomonas sp., assembly GCA_030603685.1. Taxonomy (GTDB): domain Bacteria; phylum Pseudomonadota; class Alphaproteobacteria; order Rhizobiales; family Pleomorphomonadaceae; genus Pleomorphomonas. The sequence continues at coordinate 64,766 of JAUVXG010000004.1, read as the reverse complement.
GAACTGCGATGTTGGCCATGATGCAGGCCTGAAGCACCTGACGGGCACGGGCATCGGTTACCGCGATGACGCCAATCGGTTTCGGCAGCCCCGCCAGCCAGTCGATGAGTTCTCTCAGAATGCTGTCCCAATCCAGCCCGTCGTTGAAATGTCCCTCGAACAGCAGGGGGGCGATGCCATCACGCAGGCAGATCTTGCAGAAAGCGGCTTCCCGCTCTTGTGCCCAGCGGCTGGTCGGCGCTGGTGGCTGGCTGTAGAGGGCAAAGTGCGTCAGGCCCATCTCGACCAGATGGTCGTAAGCCGTGGCGACGAGGGCGAAGTTGTCGGTTGCGACGTAGGGAACGCCGGCGGGGTAATCGGTCGCGCGTTCGTAGGAGCCGCCGACGGCGACGATCGGCCGTTTGCTGCGGCCGAACAGGCGCTCGAACTCCGGATCATCGAAGTCGGCGATGATCCCATCGCCAGACCACGCGTCAATGCCGGTGATCGAGCTCCGAAAGTCCTCGAACAGCAAGAAATCCCAGGCAACGCGGGTCGACTGGACATAGTCGCTGACACCCGCGACCACGCCTCGCCCCCAGGCGCCCTTGGCCTTCAGCATCAAGGCCACGCGAAACGAACTCACTCCCGCGGCGACCATGTCAGCCCCAGCTTCTCCGCTCGATCCGGTTGTTTACCAAAAGATTGCGCTCGGGGCTCGGCATCCAACTGAGCAAATAGTCTATTTCGTCTGAGAAAATGCATCATCGTCGCCGAACTATAAAAAAACATAATCCCGATTTTCAAATCGGCTCAACTAGTGTCCTCCCATTCGGCTCGCATCGAAGTGGTTGGTATGGAAGTCAATGTATTGCCACTTGAATGCTGCGGGCATGGAAAAAGGGAGGAGAATTATGAAAAAGTACGCCACAATCGCTGTGCTTGCAGCGACGGTGCTCGCCTCGTTCCCAGCTTTCGCCGAGACCGTAAAAGTTCTTTCAATCGAGCCTAATGTCAAGGAAGGGCGTGATTTTTACGCTGCGGCGATCGAGAAGTTCGAGAAGGCCAATCCGGATATCAAAATCCAGTTCGACTATCTCGACGACACCTCTTTCAAGTCCAAGCTGCCCACGCTGCTTCAATCGGATGCCCGACCGGATATCTTCTTCACCTGGACCGGCGGTGTTTTTCACGAGCAGGCCGATGCGGGCGTTCTCAGGGACATCTCGGGCGATGTGGATCCAAAGGCGCTCGACACCTTTGCGCCGGGCGGCATCAAGGCGCTGACCTACCAGGACAAGCTCTATGGCTTGCCCATGTACGCTGGGGTTGTCGTGCTGTTCTACAACAAGGAACTGACCGACAAAGCCGGCGTCGATCCCAAGTCCATCAAGACGTGGGACGATTTCCTCGCCGCGGTGAAGACGGTCAAGGAGGCCGGGATTACGCCGATCGTGGTTGGGGGCAAGTCCAAGTGGCCTCTCCAGCACTATTATGGCTACCTTGCCACGCGGATTGCCGGCACCGACGGCATCGCCGCCGCAGCCGCGGGTGAAAACGATGGTCTTGCCGGGCCGGACTTCGTCAAGGCGGGCGAAGAGTTCAAGAGGCTGGCAGATCTGCAGCCCTTCCAGCCCGGTTTCATGGATACCGACAACTCCAAGGCCGGCGGCCTGTTTGGCGACGGACGCGGCGCCTTCATCCTGTCGGGCAACTACATGATCGGTGCGCAGAAGCGCAACTCCACGTCTGGCACGGGGATCAGCGACGAGAACCTCGGCTTCATCCCCTTCCCGGTCGTCGAGGGGGGCAAGGGCGATCCGGCGGACACCTTCGGCGGCATCAACGGTTGGCTGGTCTCCAAGAACGCCACGCCGGCGGCGGCCAAGTTCCTCGAGAGCCTGATGGACCTCGACAATCAGACCACCAGCGCAAGCATGGACCTCTGGCTGCCGATCGTGAAGGGCGCGGACGCCGGCATCAAGAACGCCAACATCAAGGCGATCGCCAACCTGCTCGCTGCGGCCCCGCACCATCAGCTCTATCTCGACCAGGAGCTTGGCGCCAATGTCGGCGCGGCAATGAACGATGCTTCGGCGCAGCTTGCCACCGGCGACATCTCGCCCGAGGAAGCGGCGCAAATGGTCGAAGAAGCGAACGAGATGCGCTGACCGGCGCTGGAAAAGCTCATTCCGGGTGGCGGCGCTCGCCAGCCATCCGGAACGGCGCCGACTGTTCCTGTCGGGCCGGCAGCCGTGTGTGGCTCCCCGCTCCCCCGGCATCGACGGTCGCCTCTCCCTGTCTTAGCAGGCTGCCTACCAAGAGACCTGTTCCATGACCCTCACAACACAAGCGAGGCCTCCTGCCGCGCGTCGGCGGCCGAGCGGCTTTGCCCGCATGCGTACGGATGGCAGCCTCACCGCCCTGATCCTGTTCCTGCCTCCGGCCGTGCTCCTGTTCACCCTGTTCGTGATCTGGCCGATCTTCAGCGCCATGGATCTCAGCTTCTACAAGTGGAACGGCTACGGCGACGTCACCAACTTCGTCGGCTTGCGGAACTACGAGATCCTGGTGAAGAACTCCATCTTCCACCAGTCGCTGTTCAACTCGCTCAAGCTGCTGCTGGCATCGATCTTCCTGCAGATTCCGCTGGCTCTGGTGCTGGCCTTGCTCCTCTACCGCAAGACGTCAGCCAACACAGCCTTCCGGTTGATCTTCTTTGCGCCCTACATTCTGGCCGAGATCGCCACCGGCCTGATCTGGAGCTTCATTTTCGACGGCGACTACGGCATTTCGGCAATGGTCGCCAACAAGCTCGGGACCGAGCCCTTCTACATCCTCGCGGACAAGCAGTGGGCCTTCTGGACCATCATCATCGTGGTGGTGTGGAAGTACTTCGGCTATCACATGATGATCTTCATCGCCGCCTTGCAGGCGGTGCCGTCGGACCTCGTCGAGGCGGCGGAGATCGATGGCGCCAGTTCGCTGAAGACCATCTGGTACGTCAAGCTGCCCATGATCATGCATGCCGTCAAGCTCAGCGTGCTGTTTGCCATCACCGGCGCCCTTCAGGTCTTCGACATCATCATTCCGCTGACCAACGGCGGCCCGTCGAACTCGACGCACTCGATCGTCAGCTTCCTCTACACCTTCGGCCTCGCCCGCATGAACGTCGGCTTCGGCGCCGCCGTCGGCGTGGTGCTGTTTGCCCTCTGCGTCGGCACGGCCTTCACCTACAAGCGCATGGCGATCGACAAGGGAGGGCAGCTGTGAAGCGCACAAAACTCTTCCCGCAGCTGATGCGCGCGGCCTTCCTGTCTTTCGTAGCCGCGCTGGTCATCCTGCCTCTGTTGGCCACCTTTCTCGGTGGCTTCAAAACGCTGGGCGAGCTCAGGGCCGCGCCCTTCGGCATCCCCTCCGAATGGAGCTTCACCGTCTTCGTCGATATTCTGACGGGCTCGGCATTCTGGACCTACCTGCGCAACTCGCTGATCATCTCGTTGTCGGCGGTCGTTCTGACGGTGCTCTGCGCATCCATGGCAGCCTATGTCTTCGCGCAGATCCGCTTCTTCGGGTCGCGCTATCTGCAGTCCTACATGCTGCTGGGGATGATGTTCCCCTTCGCCACCGCCATCGTGCCGCTGTTCTTCCAGATCAACCGCTTTGGCCTGCTCGACAACCCGCTCGGCATCATCCTGCCTCAGACGGCCTTCTCCATGGCTTTCGCCGTGGTGCTGCTGCGGAGTTTCTTCCAGCAGTTGCCCAAGGAGCTGTTCGAGGCGGCCTATGTCGACGGGTGCGGCTACGTGGGCTTCTTCTTCCGGTTCACGCTGCCTTTGTCGACGCCCATCCTTGCCACGGTCGGTACCTTCGTCTTCGTCCAGAGCTGGAACAACTACTTGCTGCCGCTGGTCGTGCTCAACGAACAGTCCCTGTTCACGTGGCCGCTCGGCATCATGCAGTTCCGCGGCGAGTTCATCGTGGAATGGAACCGCATTCTCGCCTTCGTGTCGCTGACGATCCTGCCGGCGCTCATCTTCTTCACCTTCACACAGAAATACATCGTGGCCGGCCTCACGCGCGGCTCGGTCAAGGGTTGAACCATGTCCCGTCCTGTCATCACAAATCCGATCCTCAAGGGGTTCAACCCCGATCCGTCGATCTGCCGCGCCGGCGACGACTACTACATCGCCACCTCCACCTTCGAGTGGTTCCCCGGGGTGCAGATTCACCACTCCCGCGACCTCGTGCACTGGGATCTGGTCTGCCGACCGCTCGATCGTGCCAGTCAGCTCGACATGCGCGGCGAGATGGACAGTTGCGGCGTCTGGGCGCCCTGTCTGACCTATGCCGATGGCATGTTCTGGCTGATTTTCAGCGACATGAAGCGCCGCGACGGCTCGGTCAAGGACGTGCACAACTATCTCGTGACCGCCCCGTCCATCGAAGGGCCCTGGTCGGATCCGATCTACCTCAACTCCTCGGGCTTCGATCCGTCGCTGTTCCACGACGACGACGGTCGCAAGTGGCTGGTCAACGTGTGGTGGGATTATCGTGGCCGTCCGCCGCGCTTTCCGGGAGACAACAGCTTCGCCGGCATCGCCTGCCAAGAGTACGATGTCGCCGAGCGCAAGCTGAAGGGGCCGATCACCAACATCTTCAAGGGCACCGAGGCCGGCCTGACGGAAGGCCCTCATCTCTACCGGCGCGATGGCTGGTACTACATCATGGTTGCCGAGGGCGGCACCGGCTATAACCATGTCGCCACGGTAGGGCGCTCCCGCGCGCTCAATGGGCCGTATGAGCTGCATCCCGACACCTACGTGGTCACGTCACGCGGCAATCCGAACGCGCCGCTTCAGCGTGCCGGTCACGCCGACTTTGTCGACACGCCAACGGGCGAGACCTATCTCGTCCATCTGACCGGCCGCCCGATTCCGGGCTTGCGCCGCTGCCCTCTGGGGCGGGAAACCGCTATCCAGAAGATCGAGTGGGGCGCCGATGGCTGGCCTCGCATCGCGGGCGGCAAACTGACGCCAAAGTTGGAAGTCGAAGCGCCCGACGTGCCGGCTTACCCGTTCGCCCCCGCGCCGGAGGAGTATCGCTTCTCGGCCGACGCTGGCCTGCCGAAGGACTTTCAGTGGTTGCGCACGCCCTTTGGCGAGCGCCTGTTCTCGCTTGAGGAACGTCCCGGTTTCCTGCGTCTCCACGGACGCGAGGCCATGGGGTCCTGGTATGAGCAGGCGCTGGTCGCACGTCGGCAGACGTCGTTCTCCTACGACGCGGAAACCGAGGTTCATGCCGATCCGAAGCTCCACATGCAGATGGCGGGGCTCGTGGCCTACTACAATCGCTTTGCCTACCATTACCTGGCATTGACCTTCGATCAGGAGGTCGGCACCTGCCTGCAGGTCATCTCCTGCACCGGCACGCAAGGGGGAGGGCAGACCACGATGGGGCTCGCCAAGCCTGTTCCCGTACCCGGCGGCGTGCCGGTGCGGCTCAAGGCTGAAGTCCGGACGACAGCCCTGGTCTTCTTCTATGCCGTGGGCTCGGACGACTGGACGCAGGTCGGAGGCGTGCTCGATGCCTCGCTACTTTCGGATGAGTGCGGAGCGGGCGAGCACTCCAACTTCACCGGCGCTTTCGTCGGGATGTCGGCCAACGACCTGAGTGGCCAGGCCATGCCGGCCGACTTCTCCTATTTCCGCTACCGCGATCTCGGCGCGTGAGGATCAGTTCATGGCAACACTCGAATTCAAGCATGTGAACAAGACCTTCGGCGCCGTCGAGGTGATCCCGGATGTGTCTCTGTTCATCCCCCATGGTTCGTTCACGGTCTTTGTCGGCCCGTCGGGGTGCGGCAAGTCGACCCTGTTGAGACTTGCCGCCGGGCTGGAGGAAATCAGCGAGGGCACGCTGGAGATCGATGGGGCAGACGTGACGTTTGCCCGACCGATCGAGCGCGGCATCGCCATGGTGTTCCAGTCCTACGCGCTTTATCCGCACATGAACGTGGCGCAGAACATCGGCTTCGGCCTCAAGATGGCGGGCAAGCCCAAGGCGGAGATCGCCCGAAAGGTAAAGGCGGCAGCGGAGACGCTGCAGCTCGATGCTCTTCTGGAGCGCAAGCCGGGCGAGCTCTCGGGCGGACAGCGCCAGCGCGTTGCGATCGGTCGCGCCATCGTGCGCGAGCCCAAGGTGTTTTTGTTTGACGAGCCGCTCTCCAATCTGGACGCGGCTCTCAGGACGCAGATGCGTGTGGAGCTCGCCGAGCTGCACAAGCGGCTTGGCGCGACGATGATTTACGTGACCCACGATCAGGTCGAAGCGATGACCCTGGCCGACCAGATCGTGGTTCTGAACAAGGGCAGGATCGAACAGGTCGGAAGTCCGCTCGAGCTCTACAACAGGCCGAAGACTCTGTTCGTCGCCGGCTTCATCGGTTCGCCGAAGATGAACTTCATCACGGGCGAGTATGCTTCGCGGCTGGGTGTTTCCACCTTCGGGGTCCGGCCCGAGCACATCGAGATCGTCACCTCGTCCCCCCACTGGACCGGAACGGTGCAGTTCAGTGAAAGGCTGGGCAGCGACACCTACCTGCACGTGGATGTTCCCGACATTGGCCGTCTGACGGTGCGCGCCGTTGGCGACGCGGCCCTCACCGGCGGCGAAACCATCGGGCTCGCGCCGCAGGCGGCGGCGTCACATGGCTTCGATTCGGACGGAAAGTCTTGTCCGGTCCGCTGGAACACGCATCGAAACTGAAGTGCATTCCCCCGGGGCATCTTTGATGCCCTGGGGCATTCTTCGATCCTTCTCGATGACGGCTGGGCAGAAGCCTTGGGTCGACCTTTCTGAGGAGTGTCCTCTTTCCTCCCGTTTGCAGCTTTGGCGCATTTGAAGTATCAGAGCGGTCTGAAATGGTAGTGCGCGTTTCGCGGGATACTCGCAGGCGGCAGGGAAGGGAGGCGACATGGAGAACGGCACCCGGATCGTCGTCGTCACAGCCTGCCCGACCGGTGTTGCGCTCACCTACATGGCCGCCACGCGCCTGCTGGCCGCTGCCCAGCGGCTCGGCTACCTGATCAAGGTCGAAACCCAGGGCGCCCTTGGCAGCGAGGATGTCCTGACGCGCAAGGACATCAGTCGCGCTCACGCCGCCATCATTGCAGCCGATGTCAACATCGAGGGGCTCGACCGCTTCCAGAGCGTGCCGGTGCTTACAGTCGGTACTGCGCGGGCCATCGCCGATCCCGAAGCGGTTCTGGCCGAAGCCTTGGCGTTGCCCAGGTCGTGATTTCGGGACGGCTGGCAAGAATTCTGTAAAATTTGGCAACTATTGTTGACTTGTCGCCAGTTATTCGGCGTGACACGGTCGCCTCCCATGAAAGGCGCGGTCGTCAGGGCGAGTTTCGCTTGATAGATCCGCCTCCGGGACAACAATGGGTTAGTTCGTCAATGTGCGGAATTATTGGAATCGTCGGACGCGATGGTGTCTCTGAACTATTGCTCGAAGGGTTGAAGCGCCTCGAATACCGTGGCTACGACAGCGCGGGCATCGCGACGCTGGTGGGAGGCTCGATCGAGCGCCGCCGCGCCGAGGGCAAGCTCGTCAATCTGGAACGACGCCTCGCCGAAGAGCCGCTCGCCGGTTCCATCGGCATTGGCCACACGCGCTGGGCGACCCACGGCGGCCCCACCGAAGGGAACGCCCACCCGCATGCCACCGAAAGGGTGGCGGTGGTTCACAACGGCATCATCGAGAACTACCAGGCGCTCACCGCCGAACTCACCCAGAAAGGCCATGTCTTCGTCACCGAGACGGATACCGAGGTGGTCGCCCATCTGATCACCGACTACCTCCAGCAGGGCAAGGCCCCCGTCGAGGCCTGCCGTCTCGCCTTCCATCGCCTTGAGGGCGCCTTCGCATTGGCCATCCTGTTTGCCGGCGAAGAGAACCTCATGGTTGGCACGCGGCGGGGTACGCCGCTCGCCGTCGGTTACGGCGACGGCGCCATGTATCTGGCCTCCGATGCCTTCGCCATGGCCCCGCTCACCAACCGCCTCGCCTATCTCGAGGATGGCGACTGGGTTGTGCTGACGCGCACCACGGCCGAGATCCACTCCGCCGACGACGCAGTTGTCGAGCGCAAGATCCATGTCTCCAACGTCTCGGCGGCACTGATCGGTAAGGCCGGCCACCGCCACTTCATGCTGAAGGAGATTTTCGAACAGCCGCAGGTGATCGGCGATACCATCAACGCTTTCGTGTCCGCTTCCACCGGTACCATCGCGCTGCCTGAGCTGCCGTTCGATCCCGCCAAGGTGCCGCGTCTGACCATCGTCGCCTGCGGTACTGCCTACTATGTGGCCATGGTCGCCAAGTACTGGTTCGAACAGGTGGCGCGGCTGCCGGTCGAGGTGGATATCGGTTCCGAGTTCCGCTATCGCGACACGCCATTCGAGAAGGGCGGAGTTGCCGTCTTCGTGTCGCAGTCCGGCGAAACGCTGGATACACTGGAGGCCCTGCGTCACGCCAAGAGGGCCGGGCAGCACATCATCTCCATCGTCAACGTGCCCGAGAGCACCATTGCCCGCGAAAGCGACCGCGTGCTCTACACCCTGGCGGGTCCGGAAATAGGTGTCGCCTCCACCAAGGCCTTCACCACCCAGCTCACCGTCATGGCCTGTCTGGTGCTGGCCTTTGCCCGGGCTCGCGGCACCATCTCCCACGAGCGGGAAGCCGAACTGGCGCTAGCCTTGCGCGAGGTGCCTGCCCGTGCCGCCGAAGTGCTGCGTCACGACGATGCCATCCAGGCGCTGGCGGGCATGGTGGCCGAAAGCCGCGATGCCCTTTATCTCGGGCGCGGTACCGCCTACCCGATCGCCCTTGAGGGGGCGCTGAAGCTGAAGGAGAGCAGCTACATCCCCGCCGAGGGTTACGCCGCCGGCGAGATGAAGCACGGCCCCATCTCGTTGATCGACGACGGCGTGCCGGTCATCGCGCTCGCTCCGTCGGACGCTCTCTTCGAGAAAGTGCTGTCCAATGTCCAGGAGGTGGCGGCGCGCTCCGGCCGGGTGCTGCTGATCTCCGATGCCGACGGCGTAGCCCGCCTTGGCGGCAAGGTGCGTTGGTCGATCGAGCTTCCGAAGGTCGACCCGTTCGTGGCGCCCATCCTCTACTCGTTGCCGGTACAGCTCCTCGCCTACCACACGGCAGTGGCCAAGGGGACGGACGTCGACCAGCCGCGCAATCTCGCCAAGAGCGTCACCGTCGAGTAAGTGCCAAGCCGGTTGATTCCGGTTGAAACAAAGGCGGCGCGCCGGTCTTTCTGGGTCGGCGCGCCGCTTTTCCATGGGCAAAAGGTATAAGCCGGGGAGCCGGAGTGCTCCGTATGTCGACTTAAGTATGGTTTTGAGCTGGGCTCAATCATACAATTTTCAAGTTGCGGATATCATCCCAAATCAATGGTTTTCATAGACTTTTCGCTGCGGTGAACGGAGGCCGACGCAATGTCGCGTCACCGTAGGATACATTTTTACAGTCGTGTTTATATCTTTCCACTTTAACTCATAGTGATGTCATGTTTTCATCACAATCGAACGAGGACCCGTAAGAACAATTATTCAAGTGTGCTGGAGTCCGAACGTCGTCAGGCGTTCGGGGCGGTGTTTTCGTATCTCCTGGACCGTGGAAGACGGGGCTGGGATGGAGGGAGCGGAGAGGCTTTCGAGATAAACGACATGACTGGCTCATTCCGAGGGCCGGTATTTCTTCGACGCAACTCGATTGCGGCGGTGAGATCGTTTGTCCTTCGGTCTGTCGGTTTCCCTTCGGGGCGTGACAGGACTTCGTGGAGGAGTTTCCAAGACATGGCATATACCGGAACCGCAGGGGGCGACGGGTCGTCGTCCAACCTCAAGGTGCGCGTCCAGCAAGTGGGCCGCTTCCTGAGCAGCATGGTGATGCCCAACATCGGCGCTTTCATCGCCTGGGGTATCATTACCACTCTCTTCATCCCGACCGGCTGGTTGCCCAACGAGTTTTTCGCCAAGCTCGTCGGCCCGATGATCACCTACTTGTTGCCGCTCCTTTTGGGCTACACTGGCGGCAAGCTGGTCTATGGTGAGCGCGGCGCCGTCGTCGGTGCCATCGTCACCGCGGGCGTCATCGTCGGTACCGACATTCCGATGTTCCTCGGCGCCATGCTGGTGGGTCCGTTCGGCGGCTGGTCGATCAAGCAGTTCGACCGGATGGTGGATGGCAAGATCCGCCCCGGCTTCGAGATGCTGGTCAACAACTTCTCGGCCGGTATCCTTGGCATGATCCTGGCCATGATCGCCTTCGCGATCGTCGGTCCGATCGTCGAGAACCTGTCGGCGGCCCTCGGCGCGGGCGTCAACGCCCTGATCAACGCCGGTCTCATCCCGCTGGCCTCGATCCTGGTCGAGCCGGCCAAGGTGCTGTTCCTCAACAACGCCATCAACCACGGCGTCTTCACGCCGCTCGGTATCCAGCAGGCCGCCGAACAGGGCAAGTCGCTGATCTTCCTGATCGAAGCCAATCCGGGCCCGGGCCTCGGCCTGTTGCTTGCCTACATGGTCTTCGGCCGTGGCAACGCGAAGGAATCGGCTCCTGGTGCCGCCATCATCCACTTCTTCGGCGGTATCCATGAGATCTACTTCCCCTACGTGCTGATGAAGCCGCGCCTGATCATCGCCATGATCGCCGGTGGCGCCACCGGTGTGGCGGCCAACATGATGCTCGGCGGCGGTCTGCGCGCTCCGTCGTCGCCCGGTTCGATCTTCGCCGTGCTCGGCATGACCCCGGCCGATGGTTTTGTCGGTGTCATCTCCGCCGTGGTACTCGGTGCCGTCGTGACCTTCCTGGTTGCCTCGGTTCTGCTCAAGACGGACAGGACGGAGGAAGCCTCAGAGGACATCGATGCCGCCACCGCTCGCATGAAGGCCCTGAAGGCTGAATCGAAGGGCATGGCTGCTCCGGCTGCCGCCTCGTCGGCTGCCATCTCCGGTCCGGTCCGTTCGGTCATCGTCGCCTGCGACGCCGGCATGGGCTCGTCCGCCATGGGCGCCTCCATGCTGCGCAAGAAGCTGGACCAGGCAGGCCTTGGTGCCGTCCGGTCGAGCAACGTCGCCATCAACGCCCTGCCGGCCGATGTGGATGTCGTCATCACCCACAAGGACCTGACCGAGCGTGCCCGCCGGGCTGCTCCCCAGGCGACGCACATCTCCATCACCAACTTCCTCGACGGCGCGGCCTATGACCGCATCGTCGCTGAAATCAAGGCGAAGGCGGGTTCCGCCGCGGCTCCGGCCGCCGGCAAGCCCGAGGGTGGCGCATCTTTTAATCTCGGTGAGGAAAATATCTTCCTCGGCCTCACCGCGTCCACCAAAGAGGAAGCCATTCGCTTCGCCGGCTCCAAGCTTCTGGAGATGGGCGCGATCACCCCGAGCTACATCGACGCCATGCTCCAGCGCGAGACCATCGTGTCGTCCTATCTCGGCCAGTCGCTGGCCATGCCACACGGCACCAACGAAGCGAAGAACGAGGTTCTGAAGACCGGCATCGTCGTCTGCCAGTATCCCGACGGCGTGTTCTTCGGTCCCGAACCCGAGAATGTGGCTCGTCTCGTCGTCGGCCTCGCGGCCAAGGGCAACGAGCACATGGATGTCATGTCGGCCCTGGCCAGGGTTCTCGAGAATCCCAAGGTGGTCGCCCACCTTGCGACGACGAAGAACCCGGCCGACGTGCTGCGCATCCTCGATCTCGGCTGACCTCGGCTTCTGAGAACCGGGGGCTGCCTGAGGGCAGCCCCCTCCCAAGACAAGCTTTGGAGACGACCATGCGAGCCATTCACTTCGGCGCGGGCAACATCGGCCGCGGTTTCATCGGCAAGATCCTCGCTGATGCCGGATGGGCAGTCACCTTCGCCGACGTCAACGAAACACTGGTCGGCCAGATTGCCAGGGATGGACGCTATCCGGTCGACATCGTGGGCAACGGCAGCCGCCGCGAGGAAGTGACCGGCGTCAGCGCCGTTTCGTCGATCGGCGACGATATCGTCGACCTCATTGCTTCAGCCGATCTCGTTACCACCGCCGTTGGGCCTGCGGTGCTGCCGAAGATTGCGCCGACGATCGCTCGCGGTCTCGAGGCTCGCGTTGCGGCCGGCAAGCATGCGCCGCTCAACATCATCGCCTGCGAAAACACCATTCGCGGCACCACACAGCTCAAGGAGGCGATTTTCGGTCACCTGCCGGCGGCTATCGCCGCCGTGGTCGAGATCGAGGTCGGTTTCGCCGATAGCGCCGTCGATCGCATCGTGCCGCCTGCTCCGCCGGTCGAGGGCGAACCGCTCGCCGTGACCGTCGAGGAGTTTTCCGAGTGGATCGTGGACCGTGGGCAGCTCAAGGGCTGGACGCACGACATTCCCGGCATGGAGCTGACCGACAATCTGATGGCCTTCGTCGAGCGCAAGCTGTTCACGCTCAACACAGGCCACGCCATTACCGCCTATCTCGGCTTCGAGAGGGGGCTGCCGACCATTCGCGATGCCATTGAGAACGAGGGCATTCGCGCCATCGTCAAGGCCGCCATGGAAGAGAGCGGCGCCGTCCTGATCCGCCGCTACGGTTTCGATCCGGCCAAGCATGCCGCCTATATCGAGAAGATCCTCGGCCGCTTCGCCAACCCCTTCATCCGCGACGACGTGGCTCGCGTTGGCCGAGAGCCCTTGAGAAAGCTCGGCAAGGGCGACCGGCTCATCCGGCCGCTCCTCGGTACGCTCGAATACGGCCTGCCGCATGCGAACCTCGTCAAGGGCATCGCCGCCGCTCTGCATTACCGCAACGACGGCGATCCCCAGGCCGTCGAGATGCAGGCGGCCATTACCGAAGTTGGTGTCGCGGCGGCGGTGGATCGCTTCTCCGGCAACGCACTTCCCGCCGAGGTTCTTGCCGAGATCGCCGCCGCGGCCCAGATTTAGTTCCCACGAGGCGTGACCGGAGCGCGGCAAGCGCTCGTCCTCCTCGCATCACCGATCGCTGCCGGAACCGGCGGCGGAGGGGGAGGCTTTGCCTCGACACAAGGTATTGGGAGACAAGCGCATGACCACCTCCACCATCTCCGTCCGGGCTCCGCTCAAGGGCCGGATCGTGCCTCTCGGCGACGTTCCCGATCCGATGTTTGCGCTTGGAATGATGGGCGATGGTCTCGCCATCGAGCCGGAAGTCGGCGAAGTGCATGCGCCGGTTGCCGGCACGGTCACCTCCGTGCATCGTCGCGGCCACGCGGTGAAGGTGATGACCGACGAAGGCGCCGAGTTTCTGGTGCATGTCGGCCTCGAAGCCGTGGCGCTGCGTGGCGCCGGTCTTGAGGCCATGGTGGCGGAGGGTGATCATGTCGCGGCCGGCGATCTTCTCATCCGTTTCGATCTCGCTGCGCTCGCCGAGAGCTGCGGCATCGTGACGACGCCCGTCCTCGTCACCAATGAGGACGCCTTTCACGTCACGGCGCGCAAGTCGGCCGGCATTGTCGGCCTGAGCGACGAGATCATGACGGTGATGCCGATCGGCGTCGAAGCTCCACCACCGGTCGAACGTGTCGAGCGGAGCGTCATTCTCGAAATGAGCGAGGGGCTGCACGCCCGCCCGGCCGCGTTGCTTGCGGCCAAGGCCAAGGAGTATTCGAGCGCGGTCGAGGTCGTGCTCGGCGAGCGCAAGGCCAATGCCAAGAGTCCCGTTTCGCTGCTCACGCTGGGCAGCCGCTGGGGAAGCCGCCTTCTGGTCACGGCCGAAGGCGCCGATGCCGAGGCGGCTGTGGACGGTGTGGTCGAGGCCATCGCGTCCGGCCTCGGCGATCCGGTCGTGCCCTATGTCGATGCGGGGCAGGACAGTCTGCCCGGCGTCGACGAGGCAGGCTCCGCCGCCGAGGCGCCCGTCGATCTCACGCCGTTCGGTCCTGAGGACCGTCCGCAGCTGACCGGCGTGGTCGCAGCGCCCGGCCTTGCCATCGGTCACGCCGTCCATCTCAAGGAGAAGGTCGCCCGCCCGGTCGAAGAGGGCGGTGACATGGCGGCCGAGAGCGCGGCGCTGGACGCTGCCATCGCTCGCGTCCACCAGCACCTCACGGAGCAGGCGACATCGGGCCGTACGCAGCAGCAGCGCGAAATCATGGCTGCGCACGCGGCGCTTCTCGAGGACACCGAGCTGCTCGAAGGCGCCCGCGACCGCATTGCGCGCGGCAAGAGCGCCGGCTGGGCTTTCTCCGACACCATTTCCGCCCAGGCGGCCCTCCTCCGCGGGCTCGACAACGCTCGCCTCGCCGAGCGCGCCGCCGACCTTGTCGATCTTGAGCAGCAGGTGTTGACGGTGCTGGCCGGCGGCTCGCCCGAAAGCCTCGCGCTGCCCGAGGACGCCATCGCCATCGCCGACGATCTCCTGCCGTCGCAGTTCATGGCTTTCGGCGACCGACTGCCGGCGGCTTTCGTGGTCGCCAAGGGCGGCCGTACCTCGCATGTCGCCATCCTCTCGGCGGCGAGCGGCGTACCGATGCTGGCTGCCGTCGGCCCCGACGCCCACCGCATTGCCGAGGGTGCGCCGCTCATCATCGACGCCGAGCGCGGTGAGATCCTGGTGAACCCGACCGAAGCGACCGTCGAGGCCACGCGCAAGGCGGCGGCCGAACGCGAGACACGCCGCGCCGCCAATCGCGCGGCGGCGGCGACCGACTGCGTGATGGCCGATGGCACGCGTGTACCCGTCTACGCCAACGTCGGATCGGTGGCCGACGCGGCACGCGGCCTTGCTTTCGGAGCCGAGGGCTCCGGGTTGCTCAGGACGGAGTTCCTGTTTCTCGACCGGCCGACGGCGCCGACCGAAGCCGAGCAGCAGGCCGAGTACCAGGCCATCGCCGACGCGCTGCGCGGCAAGCCCCTGACCATTCGCACGCTCGACATCGGCGGCGACAAGCCGTTGCCCTATCTCAAGCAGGCGGCCGAGGAAAACCCGATCCTCGGCGTGCGCGGCATTCGCGTCTCCAAGCGGAGACCCGATCTCTTGCGCCAGCAGTTCCGCGCCATCCTCAAGGTCACGCCGGTTTCGGTCGTCCGCATCATGATGCCGATGATCGCCGACATCGGCGAACTCCGCTGGGCCAAGGCGATCTTCGAGGAGGAGAAGGCGGCGCTCGGGGTTGCCGCCGACGTGCCTCTCGGCATCATGATCGAGGTGCCCGCCGCCGTCGCCATGGCCGACAAGCTGGCCAAGGAGGCCGATTTCTTCTCGATCGGCACGAACGACCTCACGCAATACGTGCTGGCCATGGATCGCGGCAACACCGAGCTTGCCCCCGAGATCGACTCGCTGCATCCGGCGGTCCTCAAGACGATTGCCGATACGGCGGCGGCCGGTGCGCGGCACGACTGCCCGGTGGGCGTCTGCGGTGGCCTCGCTTCGGAACTGCCGGCCGCGCCCATCCTGATCGGTCTCGGCGTCACCAGTCTGTCGGCCACCCGTTCCGGCATCCCGGACCTCAAGGCCTTCATCCGGACGCTGGACAGGGACACCTGCCGCGCCGTGGCGGAGGAGGCGCTGACCCTCGATTCCGCGGCCGAGGTGCGGGCGATGGTGGCACGGCGCTGGCCCGGGCTTTGATCTCTTTCTGCGATCCACTTCTTCGATCCCCGAAGCAAGGAGGAGACGCTCCATGTTGAATGCCAACGTGACGCTCGACGATTTTGCCCGTGGGAATGCGCTTGCCGCCGAAACCGGTTGGCCGCAACGCATCGTCTTCGGCCTCGACGCGGCCGCTCCGCCGCTTGGCGCGCTGCAAGTGCAGTTTGCCCGCTTCGAAGTCGTGATCGCCGGCACCTACACCAACGTTCTCTGCGACCGAAACGCGCGGATCGTGGAAACCGAACTCGGCCCGGGCGAGGCGTTGGTCGTGCCGGGCAACTGCTGGAACCAACCGCTCTGGGACAAGGACGTCGAGGTGCTGAGCCTCCTCTTCGGCGCCACCCATCTCGGCGTCAGCCTGGTGCGCTGGAGTGCCGCCGAGAGGCGCTTCCTGTCGGTCGAAAAACGGAGTTGCCTGATCCCCGGCAACGGCCCTCTGCAGCACCTGGTGGAGGCCATGACGAGCCATCGCGACGACGCGGGGGCAAACAGCCTGGACGCCCGCCTGCTGGCCCAGTCGATCCTCGAATACGCCCGACGCCTGATTGCCAATCCCGTGCCGGAGGAGGATCGGCAATCTTCGGCCTTCTTCCGCGCCGCCTCTCTCTACATCGAGGAGAACTTCGATCGTCTGATCACGCGGGACACGGTTGCCGCCCACCTGCGCATCAGTCCCAACTATTTCTCGCGCGTCTTCCGGGAGCAGGGTGCAATGACCTTTTCCGATTACCTGACGCAGGTCAGGATCGGGAAGGCCAAGTTCATGCTGGAGAAATACGATCTGCCGCTGTCGCAGATCGCCCAGCGCTGCGGCTTCAACGACTTCAATTATTTCTACAAGGTGTTCAAGAAGGTGGTGGGCCGCACGCCGACCGAGTATCGAAACTCCGTGCAGGCCGGAGCCGTCGCCAAGACGTAAGTGTTCGACACCGCGCGTCGGGGCTGTGAAACGGCGGTTTTGGGTGTATGGATCGATCCCGTGATGCTCCCAGGGAGACTTCCGGCCCGATGATCCCAGACGATACCGCAACGCCGGTGCTGCGCCAGATCTCGGTGCGCGCCGTCATGGATGTGCTCCTCAACTCCGGCGCCACTTCGAGGGCTGCCCTTGCCAAGATCACCGGCCTCTCCAAGCAGACCATGTCGGAAGTGATCCGCGTGCTGGAAAGTGGTGGGTTCGTCCGCATCAAGGGGGTTACGTCGGGCAAGGTCGGCCGCGCTGCGGTCATCTATGAGGTCGATCCCTCGGCCGGCTATGTCATCGGTGCCGAACTCGGCGTCACCTCGCTGCGCCTGTCGCTCGCCAACATCGTCGGCGACATCCTCGCATCGGAGGAATCGCCGTCCGACGATCTCACGGGCACGGCGCTGGTGTCTGCGCTCGGGCGTCTGTCTGCCGAACTGATCGCCAAGGCCGGTGTCGACAGGCAGAAGGTTCTGGTAGCCGCGGTGGCCATGCCGGGCGTCGTCGAACCGGTGAGTGGACGTCTGTCGCTGTCGCCCAACCTCGAGGGGCTGGGCGACGTCGATGTCCGCACCTTGCTATCCGCAGAGCTCGGATGCGCGGTGGTGATTGAGAACGACATCAACGCGGCGGTGATCGGAGAGTCCTGGACAGGCTGCGCCGTTGGGGTCGACGAGGTAGCCTTCGTCTCGTTGGGGACGGGTATCGGCCTTGGCGCGCTCACGGGAGGGCGACTGATCCGGGGTGCCAGCGGGGCTGCCGGCGAAATCGGCTTCCTGCCGATCGGTGGCGATCCGACCGCCTCCGACAGCCTGGAGCGCGGCGCCCTTGAAAGCACCATTGGCAGGCGCGGCCTCCGCGAACGCTACCGGGCACTCGGCGGTACAAAGACATCGAGCCCATCCGACATTTTTGCCGCGGCCCTGAAGGGACAGGACGAGGCTGCCGTCACCGCAGCCCGCGACCTGGCTCGTACCGCGGCGCTGGCGATGGTCGCGGTCCACGCGTTGCTTGAGCCGAGGAAGATCGTGGTCGGTGGCATCGTCGGCTGTCTGCCGGGTGTGGTGGACTGGATAAGGGCCGAGTTGCCGCGGGTCAGTCGCCGGCCGATCGTCGTCGAGGTGTCGGCGCTTGGTGCCCGCGCCGCGCTGACCGGTGCCGTCGCCATCGCACTCAATCAGGCACACAATCTTCTGTTCAGCCCGGCGGATCTGCCCATGCCGTTGCGCTTGCCGTCTGCCGCCCACGGTTGAGTGTCATCGAAATTTTATGTTCGGCATCTTGACGAACTAATTATCCGTCGCCATCATCTCCTCAAGAGATGAAGATTGCCGTGCTGCGGCCGGTCGATGGAGTACGAGATGTCGATCAACCAATTTCCCACCACCGTCGCGGCGGCCCATGCCGTGGCCGACCGCATCGCCGAACGCCTCAAGGCGACGCCGAAAATCGTGCTGGGGCTTGCCACCGGCGCCACCATGGAGCCGGTCTACGAGCGACTTGTCGCGCTGCATCGTGCCGGCGAGATCAGCTTTGCCGGCGTGACGTCCTTCAATCTGGATGAATATGTCGGCTTGCCGCCGGAAGATCCGCGCTCCTATCGGTCGACGATGGACAGCCAGCTGTTCGATCTCGTCGACATAGACAAGACCAGAACCTTCGTGCCCGACGGTCTTGCCGCCGATCCCGCCGCCTTTGCCAGCCGCTATGAGGCGATGATGCGCGAAGCGGGCGGCATCGATCTTCAGCTTCTCGGCATTGGCCGCAATGGTCACATCGGCTTCAACGAGCCGGGCGCCGACTTTGCCGCCCGCACGCGCGTCGTCGATCTCGAGGCATCGACGCTCGAAGCCAACTCGGCCTTCTTCGATGGAAAGCTGCCGCCCACCAAGGCCATGACCATGGGGATCGGCACAATTCTCGACTCCCGGGAAATCATCGTGCTGGCCACCGGCGCCTCCAAGCGCGACGCGGTGTGTGCGGCGCTTACGGGCCCCATCGGCCCTGATTGCCCGGCAACGGCCTTGCGTGGCCATGCCAACGTCACTTGGTGGCTGGATGCGGAGAGCGGAGCCGGCGCGACAGATGAGAGCCTGGCTGCGGAGTAAGGCGTCTCATTGACGACAATGTGTGCGGCGGCGCTTTCAGGGCGTCGCCGCTTTTGCATGTTCAGGCGGCGAGAGCCGGCCGGTCCGGGATATCGATGACGAACGTGGCGCCCGGGCCGCCGTCCAGGCAGGAGATGGTACCGCCATGGGCCCTGACCAGCTCGGCGACGATGGCGAGGCCAAGCCCGGTGCCACCGGTGCGCACCGAGCCGGAAAACGGCTTGAACAGCGATTCGCGCGCCTTCTCCGACAGGCCCGGGCCGGTATCGGAAACCCGGATGCTGACCTTGGTGCCGTCGCGCTCGGCCGACACCGTGAGCCGGCGAACCACCGCGTCATCCTTGCATTGTTCGAGCGCCTGTGCGGCATTGCGCACAAGGTTGAGCAGCACCCGGAACAACTGGTCCGAGTCGGCATCCACCTCGAGATCTTCGGGCACCGCGTTCACCCACTCGATGCTGGCATGCTGAACGAGGCCGGTCATCTCGGCGACGTCGGTGCAAAGCCGCGATAACGACAGCAGCCGGCGCGAGGGGGGGGCTTCCTGCGCCTTGCCGTAGGCGAGCACCGACTGGCAGTAGTTGATGGCCCTGTCGATGGCCGACACCAGCTTGGGCGCGAAGCGCTGCACCGATGGGTCGGGGATCATCGTCAGGCGGTCGGAAATGAGTTGGGCCGAGGCAAGCAGATTGCGCAGGTCGTGGTTGATCTTGGACACGGCGAGGCCCAGCTCGACCAGCCGCTTCTGCTGCTTGAAAAGCTCCTGGATGCGCTGCTGCATGGCGGCGGCGGCAAACTCGGCGCGGCCGATCTCGTCCGTCCGCCCGCCATAGCGCACCAGATAGGCGTCGCTCTCGGGTTCCTGCGACCATTTGTAGATCGACTTGCCCAGGCGCCGCATCGGAATGACCATCAGGTACTGGATGGAGAAAAACACCAGCACGCCGACGAAGGCCGAGATGAGGAACGACACCAGAAGCAGCCGACCGGCGAAATGCAAGAGCTCGTCCCGGAGATGGGTTTCGGAAAACACCACTTCGACCAGTCCTTCGCCGTCGTAGGTGCCGGTAACGCGGATGGTGCGATCGCCGCCGAACAGCATGGTATCCATCGCCTCCATCACGATGCCATGCGTCTGCTGACTGTCGAAGTCGATGCTGCGCGTGACCGTCGGCGGCGTATCCGCCATGGCGACGAGCTGCTTCATGCCCTCCGACCGCACGGCGACGGCATAGGCGTCGAGCCGGTCGAGGAGATCGGCCTGGATGGTGCGGGGCAGCGCCGTCTCCGGATAGGTCGTCAGCGTATGCGCGACGATTCCGGCGGTCCGGATCTTCGATTCGATATAGGTGCGCTGGAAGTTGGCGATGGCCGGAACGAACAGGAGCACTTCCGCGAACATCACGAACAGGATCGTGAAGATGAGGAGTTTGAAGGACAGACTGAATGTGTGCTTGGTCGGGAAGTGCGGCTTGGTGCCGCTGCCGGAAGTGTCAGTCTGGGCCATGCTGGGAGATTCCGAAAAAAGAATGCTCTCTATCTGTCGCTTCGCGCAGAAATTGGAAGAGGCCCGCGTCCGAAATAAGGTAAAATTCTGTCGCGTCGCCATATTTGCCCATATCCTAGCGCGGTGGGATGCCCGCAGTTGTCAGCAGCCGTCGAAATCGCCGGCAAGCGGGCGGTCCCGCGGCGGTTTGCTTGGCATTGATGCGTTGACGAGCCTCCGTCCGTCCCGTATAAGCCCCTCCGATCGGAAGGGCGCCACCGGTCTTTCGGCCGGCTTGGCCGCATGTGCCGTGGCCGATTTCCCTGTTGAGACACAAGAGCTGTCCGAAGGCGTCGTGCAAGACACGACGAGGCCGGAGAGCCTAGAGAACGAGGGGCCCGCCAGGCGGGCAAACGACCATGAAGCGGACTTATCAGCCGTCCAAGCTCATTCGCAAGCGCCGCCACGGCTTCCGTGCGCGCATGGCCACCGCCGGTGGCCGCAAGGTGATCGCCCGCCGTCGGGCCCAGGGGCGCAAGCGTCTGTCGGCGTGATCGGCCCCGTTCATGGCGGACGCCGGCCATACGGCTTGCAGGGCGCCAGACATGAAGCGGCTGAAAAAGCGAAATGACTACGTGAAAGTCGCCCGGGGTGCCCGAACACCCCGGCGCGGCTTTTTGCTGCAATCGCTCCGCCGCTCCGATGGGGCGGGGGAGGAGGCCGGGGTGGATGCCCGCTTCGGCTTCACGGTGACCAAGAAGATGGGCAATGCCGTGGTGCGCAATCGCATCCGGCGCCGTCTCAAGGAGGCGGTAAGGCTCGCCGGCGCCTCGGTTGCCGACCCCGAGCGTGATTTCGTGCTGGTTGGCCGCCGTCCGGCACTGGACATGCCGTTTTCCGATCTGGTCGCCGAAGTGGTCGGCGCCGTTCGCGCTGCGGCCTCCGACAAGACAAGGCCGCGCGGCGGCAAAGAGGCGCTGAAGCCGGCGCCGAGCGAGGAAGAAAAAGGTCCATGACCGAAAACCGCAACATGATCCTGGCCATTGCGCTATCGCTGGCCGTGCTGCTCGGCTGGCAGTATTTCGTCGCCGGCCCGCAGATGGAGAAGGCGCAGATCGCCCAGCAGGCGGCTCAGCAGCAGGACGGCCAGGCCACCACGGCTCAGGCCGACGGCAACGCCGAGGGCACTGCGACCGATGGCGCGGCGCCGACGGTCGGTCTCAATACCACCGCAGCTTTCGTCTCCCGCGAGGAGGCGCTCGCCAGACGCCCGCGCGTGGCGATCGCCACGCCGGAACTCGTAGGCTCGATCAGCCTTGCCGGTGCCCGCATCGATGATCTCTCGCTGAAGCTTTATCGCGAAACCATCGAGCCCGACTCGCCGCTTGTGAAGCTGCTCAATCCCTTTGGCACCGATCACGCCTATTACGCCGAGTTCGGATTCAAGGCTCCGGCCGGAACCAGCGTGAAGCTGCCGGAGGCCGATACGGTATGGACCGCGCCTGACGGCGCGCGTCTGACGCCGTCGACGCCGGTCACGCTGACCTGGGATAACGGCGCCGGCCTCGTGTTCACGCGCGAGATTTCCGTCGACTCCCACGCCATGTTCACGGTGAAGGACAGCGTTGCCAACACGTCGGGCACCGCCGCCACCGTCTACCCCTACGGCCTCGTCACCCGCTATGGCACGCCTCAGGTACCGGGTACCTGGGTTCTGCACGAGGGGCTGCTCGGCGTGTTCGGCGATGAAGGGCTGACCGAGACCACCTATAGCGACCTGAAGGACGACAGCGACGGGGTGAAGCCCGATAAGGTTGCGTCCGGCTGGCTCGGCATCACCGACAAGTATTGGGCGACTGCGCTGATCCCCGAGGGGGGCACCGCCTTCCAGCCGCGCTTTTCCTGGGCTCTTGCCGGCAGCGTCGATACCTATCAGGCCAACTATCTCCGCGATCCGCTGGTCGTTTCCGCCGGTGGCACCGCCGCGACCGAGACGCGACTGTTTGCCGGCGCCAAGACGGTGGCTCGCGTCGACGCCTATGAGCGCGAGCTCGGCATCGTCAAGTTCGATCGTCTGATCGACTGGGGCTGGTTCTACTGGATCACCAAGCCGATGTTCCTGCTGATCGACTGGCTCTATGTCCTCGTCGGCAACTTCGGTATCGCCATCCTGCTGGTCACCCTGATCGTCAAGGCCATCTTCTTCCCGCTCGCCAACAAGTCCTACGCGTCGATGAGCAAGATGAAGATGCTGCAGCCGGCCATGGCCGACATCAAGGCCAAGTATCCGGACGACAAGGTCAAGCAGCAGCAGGAGACCATGGAACTGTACAAGCGGGAGAAGATCAACCCGCTGGCCGGCTGCCTGCCCATTCTTGTGCAGATCCCGGTGTTCTTCTCGCTCTACAAGGTGCTCTACGTGACCATCGAAATGCGTCACGCGCCCTTCTTCGGCTGGATCCACGACCTGTCGGCAGCCGATCCGACGACGATCTTCAATCTGTTCGGGCTGATCCCCTGGACGCCGCCGCACATGCTGATGCTCGGCATCTGGCCGATCATCATGGGCATCACGATGTTCGTCCAGATGAAGCTCAATCCGGCGCCGCCCGATCCGACGCAGGCCATGCTGTTCACCTGGATGCCGATCGTCTTCACCTTCATGATGGCGTCCTTCCCGGCCGGTCTCGTCATCTACTGGTCGTGGAACAACCTGTTGTCGATCCTGCAGCAGTCGCTGATCATGAAGAAGCACGGCGTCAAGATCGAGCTGTTCGACAATCTGAAGAGTACCTTCGCCAAAAAGCCGAAGGCTGGCTGAAACGGCTGCCAAAGCTTGTAAGATCGGCGGACCGGCTACAACAAGCCGGTCCGTTTCCGTTATGAGGGCGAGGTTGCCCATCGCCGCCGACAGCCCAGGATTTCCGCAATGGAAGAAGCCCGCACTGTGATCGACCCCGAGGCGACGCGCCTCCTGTTCGCCCGCCCCTGGACCTTCGTCCGGGGCATGGCGCAGGCAAACGACCTGCCGCCGATCGCGGGCACCATCGAGGTCGCCTTCGCCGGACGCTCCAACGTCGGCAAGTCCAGCCTCATCAACGCCCTGACCGGCCAGCAGGGCCTCGCCCGGACCTCCAACACACCAGGCCGCACGCAGGAACTCAACCTGTTCAAGCCAGAGGTCGACGCCGGCCTGTTGCTCGTCGACATGCCTGGGTATGGTTACGCCGAGGCGCCGAAGGAAAAGGTTGACGTCTGGAACGCCTTGATCCGCGACTATCTGCGCGGCCGCCCCAACCTCCGTCGCGTCTACGTGCTGATCGACGCCCGCCACGGCCTCAAGAAGAACGACGAGGACGTGCTGACGCTGCTCGATAAGGCAGCCGTCTCCTACCAGATCGTGCTCACGAAGGCCGACAAGCTGAAGCCGGGCGGCATCGACAAGGTGCTCTCCGACACCGCCGAACGGATCCGCAAGCGTCCGGCGGCCTTCCCCGAGGTGTTGGCCACCTCCAGCGAGAAGGGCGCCGGCATCGACGATCTCAAGGCTGCGATTTCCAGGTTGCTGGCAGGCGCCTGAGCGCTAGCGGCAATGGCCATCAGACATCGCGGCCTGCTGTTCGGCCGTTGAGCCTCGTCCCCCGATCGGCTATAGGCGTACCCGATCCAACCGACGCGAGGCCGTCATGACCCCATCCACGCCCGAGTCCACCGAAGAGATGCTGTCGCGCGCTCGCATCATCTCGGAAGCGCTGCCCTACATGCAGCGCTATGACGACAAGACCATCGTGGTCAAATACGGCGGTCATGCCATGGGCGATCCCGACCTGGCGCGCGCCTTCGCCCGCGACGTGGTGCTTCTGAAGCAGTCGGGCATGAAGCCTATCGTCGTCCATGGCGGCGGCCCGCAGATCGGCTCGATGCTCGACAAGCTCGGCATCAAGAGCGAGTTCAAGAACGGCCTGCGCGTCACCGACCGCGCCACCATGGAAATCGTCGAGATGGTGCTGGCCGGCTCCATCAACAAGCAGATCGTTTCGGCCCTCAATGCCGAGGGCGGCAGGGCCATCGGTCTCTGTGGCAAGGACGGCAATCTCGTCACGGTGGAAAAGGCGACGCGCACCATGCGCGATCCCGACAGCGAGATCGAAAAGGTCATCGACCTGGGCTTCGTGGGTGAGCCCAAGGTGGTCAACCCGGCCGTGCTCGACATGGTGGCCAAGGAAGACCTCATCCCCGTGGTGGCCCCTGTCGCTCCGGGTGTCGATGGCGAGACCTACAACGTCAACGCCGACACCTTCGCGGGCGCCATCGCCGGCGCCCTGCACGCCGCGCGCCTCCTGTTCTTGACCGACGTGCCGGGCGTGCTCAACCGCGAAGGGCAGCTTCTCAAGCAGCTCACCCGTGCCGAGGCGCAGGCGCTGATCGCCGATGGCACCATTTCCGGCGGCATGATCCCCAAGGTGGAGACCTGCTTCGACGCGCTGAAGCGGGGCGTGGACGCGGCGGTGATCGTCAACGGCAAGACGGCGCACGCCGTTCTTCTGGAGATCTTCACCGAGACCGGCGCCGGCACGATAATCCGCCGCTGATGCCCGCCGGCAAACTGCCCGCTGTCGACGAGCTCTCGGCGTTTGCCGGCGTTCGGGACTGGATCTTCGATCTTGACGACACGCTCTATCCGCCGGAAAGCGGTGTGTTCACCGCCGTGATGAACCGCATCCGTGCCTATGCGGCACGGGTGACCGGTACTGCCGGAGAGGACGCGGTCGCGCTCCAGAGGAGCTATGCGGCCCGTTACGGCACGACGTTGCGCGGGTTGATGGAGGAACACGGCGTCGACCCCGTGGAGTTCCTCGCCGATGTCCATGCTGTCGATCGCTCGGCGCTCGCACCGGATGCGGCGCTAGCCGAGGCGCTGTCCCGACTGCCGGGTCGCAAGTTCATCCTGACTTCGGGCACCCACGCTCACGTCGGCAAGACGCTTGACTGCCTCGCCATCGCCGACCGATTTGACGGTGTGTTCGATATTGCCGACGCCGACTATCTGCCAAAGCCGGCAGCCGCGACCTATGCCGCCTTTCTCGACCGCTTTGCCATTGAGCCGGCTGCCGCCGCCATGTTCGAGGACGCGCCACGCAACCTCGTTGTACCGCGAGCGCTCGGCATGCGCACGGTGCTGGTGACCGGGCGTCAGGCGCCCCAGCCGGCCTCACTGGACGTCGATTTCGTGATAGACGACCTTCCCGGTTTCCTTGTCCGTATCGCCGACGCGCATTCCAGCTGATGAGCCATGCACCGCCGGGGGTGGCGGAGCACGGGCAACGGCTGTATGAGGAGGCCTTGTTTTTCCGCGCTGCGCCGGCCCTCGCCGATGTTCGCGCGCTCCTCCCAGGAAGCTCATGTCCTTTTCCCAAGCCCATCCCGCATTGGCGCGGGCGCTCGCCGCCCGTGGCTATGCCGATCCCACTGCCGTTCAAACGGCCGTCGCAGCGCCCGAGCTCGCCGGCGCCGACATGCTGGTGTCCGCTCGCACCGGTTCCGGCAAGACGGTTGCTTTCGGCATGGCGCTGGCCGAGCGCCTCCTTGGACCAGCCGAGGTGTTCGCACCAGCCGGGAAGCCGCTCGCGCTTGTCGTCGCCCCCACTCGCGAACTCGCGCTTCAGGTGGCGCGCGAACTCGCCTGGCTCTATGGCGAGACCGGAGCGCGCATCGTTTCCTGCGTCGGCGGGATGGACCCTCGCCGCGAACAGCGGCAGCTCGCGCAAGGTGCCCACATCGTCGTCGGTACGCCCGGCCGCCTTTGCGACCATCTCGACCGTCGCAATCTCGACCTGACCGATGTGGTGGCCGTCGTGCTCGACGAAGCCGACGAGATGCTCGACCTCGGCTTCCGCGAGGATCTGGAGAAGCTGTTGGGCTCAGCGCCGGTCGAGCGCCAGACGCTGCTGTTCTCCGCGACGTTGCCGGCCGATATCGTCAGGCTTGCCCGCGACTTCATGCGCAAGGACGCGACACGCGTCGACGTGGCCGAGGATGGCGAGGTTCACGCCGACATCGACTATCATGCCGTTCGCGTGTTTCCCCACGAGATCGAGAAGGCGGTGGTCAATCTCCTCCGCTTCCATGACGCGGCAACTTCCATCGTCTTCTGCGGCACGCGCGAGGGCGTGAAGCGGCTCACCGGTGCGCTGCTCGAACGTGGCTTCTCGGTGGTGGCTCTTTCGGGCGAGATGGGGCAGGGAGAGCGCAACGAGGCGCTGTCGGCATTACGCGACGGACGCGCCCGGGTCTGTGTCGCTACCGACGTGGCGGCGCGTGGCCTTGACGTTCCCGATCTCGGCCTCGTCATCCATGCCGACTTGCCGCATGACAGCGAGGTGTTGCTGCATCGCTCCGGCCGCACCGGTCGTGCCGGTCGCAAGGGCGTTTCGGTACTACTCGTGCCGTCGAACCGTCGTCGCCGGGCGGAGAGCTTGCTCGCCGGGGCGGGAATCGAGCTCTTCTCGGAAGCGGCGCCGTCGGCCGATACCATCCACAAGCTCGATGAGGAACGCCTGCTCGCCGATCCCGTGCTCGCCGAGGAAATCAGCGAGGACGAACGCGCCTTCGCGTACCGGCTCGCCGAAGGGCGTACGGCGGAAGAGCTGGCCGCCGCCTTCATCCGCCTTGCGCGTACGCGACTGCCGGCGCCAGAGGAAATCACCGATCCGGTGGACCGGAAGCCGCGCAGCGTCGGTACGCCGGAGCGCCCGATGGTGCGAGAAAAGGTGGATTTCTCGGGATCTGCCTGGTTCCGCCTGTCGGTCGGTCGTCGCGATGGCGCCGAGGTGAAGCGCGTTCTAGCCTTCTTGTGTCGCCAATCCGGTCTCAAGGGACGCGATTTCGGGGCGATCCGCCTCGCTGATGGTGAGACCTTCGCCGAGGTAGCGCCCGGCGGTATTGCCGCCATGGAACGGTTGGCGGCGGCTGGCAACGATGAGAACGTTCGCATCAGCCGCGCCGACGGCCCGCCGGCGGCATCGCCTGCCGCTCCCCGCAAGGACAAGCCACGGCGCGAGGATGACCGTCCGAAGGGAAAGGCGAAGGCTCCGCGTGACGGCAAGCCTTCCTACAGGGACGCGCCGCGCGATGCCAAGCCGCCATACAAAGAGGCGCGTGACGGCAAGGCGCCCTTCAAGGGCAAGAAGAAAGTCCGAAAGGCCGGCTGACCTCGGCGTATCAGCCGGGCACGGTATAATACTTATGTGACCTCTGGCGTTTGGTCGGGGGATCGCCCCTTCGGAAGCCGAGGCCATCGTCGGTCCTCTGGCGGTTCTTCGGTGACATCGATAAGGCTTTGAAGTGGGGGAGGTTTCCTTCACTTCGGCCAACCGCTGGCAAACTGGGTCGCC
Source organism: Pleomorphomonas sp. (assembly GCA_030603685.1). Taxonomy (GTDB): domain Bacteria; phylum Pseudomonadota; class Alphaproteobacteria; order Rhizobiales; family Pleomorphomonadaceae; genus Pleomorphomonas. The sequence goes on along the minus strand of JAUVXG010000004.1, from coordinate 37,136 downwards.
TCCGAGCCGGTTGCCGGTCTGCGTGAGACGGCTTTCGCCGACGATCGCCGCTTTTGTTGCGTGATCAGGCCAAAACCCCTAAAGCACGAAGCCGATGCCAATCCAGCATGGCCCATTCGGAGATCACAATGACCGAGACTGCCGCCACGGCCGCCTATGCCGACCTCGTCGCCACCCTTGATGCCGCCTGGGAGGATCGCGCCTCCGTCACGCAGGAGACCAAAGGCAAGGTGCGGGACGCCGTCGAAGCGGCGCTGGATCTGCTTGATGGCGGCAAGGCACGCGTTGCCGAGAAGATCGACGGCGAATGGGTGGTCAACCAGTGGCTCAAGAAGGCGGTGCTGCTGTCGTTCCGCCTGACGCCGACAGCGCTGATCTCAGGCGCACCCGGCGGCGCTGCCTGGTGGGACAAGGTACCCTCGAAGTTTGAAGGCATGGATGCCGCCGCCTACGAGGCCGCCGGCTTCCGGGCCGTGCCGGGCGCCATCGTCCGCCGCTCCGCCTACATCGCGCCGGGCGCCGTCCTGATGCCGTCCTTCGTCAACCTCGGCGCCTATGTCGATACGGCGACCATGGTCGACACCTGGGTCACCGTCGGCTCCTGCGCCCAGATCGGCAAGAACGTCCACCTGTCCGGCGGCGTCGGTATCGGCGGCGTGTTGGAGCCGATGCAGGCCGGCCCGACCATCATCGAGGACGACTGCTTCATCGGTGCCCGTTCCGAGGTGGTCGAAGGCGTCGTCGTCGGCGAAGGTTCGGTGATCTCCATGGGCGTGTTCATCGGCAAGTCGACCAAGATCATCGACCGCGCCACCGGCGAGGTCCACATGGGTAAGGTGCCGCCCTATTCGGTGGTGGTCTCCGGCTCGATCCCCGGCAAGCCGATGCCCGGCCAGAACTGGGGCCCGTCGACCTATTGCGCCGTCATCGTCAAAAAGGTCGACGCCAAGACCCGCTCCAAGACGTCGATCAACGAGCTTCTTCGCGACTGACCGCCAACTGGTTTCGTGCTATTCGGACGGCCGGCGGGAGACTGCCGGCCGTTTGCGTTTCGAGGAGAGGACATGCCCCACGATCCCGTTGCCATTGCTCGCGATCTTCTGATGTGCCCGTCGGTGACACCCGCCGAGGGTGGGGCGCTCGCCTTCCTCGAGGGGCTGCTGGCGCCGGCCGGTTTCACGGTGGACCGTCCCGTCTTCTCCGACGAGGGCACGCCGGATATCGAGAACCTGTTCGCCGGCATTGGCGCGGGCAATCGCCACCTGACCTTTGCCGGTCATACCGACGTTGTGCCGACCGGCAAGCTGGAGCTCTGGAGCCATGGCCCGTTTGCCGGCGACATTGACGGCGGCAGGCTCTATGGCCGTGGCGCTGTCGACATGAAGGGCGGTATTGCCGCCTTCGCCGCCGCCGTTCTCGATTTCGTCGAAGAGAATGGCCGCGACTTCGGCGGCCGCATTTCCTTCCTGATCACCGGCGACGAAGAGGGGCCGTCGATCAACGGCACCGTGAAGCTTCTCGATTGGGCGTCAAGGCGCGGCGAGCGCTTCAGCCATGCCATCGTCGGCGAGCCGACCAATCCCGCCGCCCTTGGCGACATGGTGAAGGTCGGCCGTCGCGGTTCGCTGTCCGGTTTCGCCAAGCTCAGGGGCGTGCAGGGCCACGTCGCCTATCCGCACCTTGCCGACAATCCGCTCCGTGTCGCGCCGGCTGTCATCGCCGCCCTGATGAACCCGCCGTTCGACGCCGGCAACGAGCGCTTCCAGCCGTCCAATCTTGAGGTCACCTCTGTCGAGACCGGCAATCGCGCCACCAACGTCGTGCCGGCCGAGGTGGAGATCGCCTTCAACATCCGGTTCAACGACATCTGGACGGTGGAGGCGCTGCACGAGGAGATCGCAGCGCGGGTTCGGCGCGCCGTCGAGACGGCGCCTTTACGGACGGGGCGGTCTACGCCGCTCGATTACGAACTGACGTTCGAGCCCACCAATGCCGTTTCCTTCCTGACCCACGACGCCACGTTGATCGGTGGCCTTTCTGACGCGGTCGAGGCAGTCACCGGCCGCCGACCGGAGCTTTCGACCACCGGCGGCACGTCGGATGCGCGCTTCATCAAGAATTATTGCCCGGTGGTCGAGTTCGGCCTCGTCGGCCAGACCATGCACAAGATTGACGAGAACGTGGCCCTCGACGATCTCCGTCGCCTGAAGGCGATCTACCGGACCTTCCTCGACCGGTACTTCGCGGCATAGGGAGGCCGTTCGGCCTCCCTTCGACGACACTCTCAGCTCTTTGCCCTGGCTTTCTTCGCCGGCTTCTCGTCGGCTGCCGGCGCCTCGCCGTCCCAGCGCAGGATGACGACGGCCAACGGCGGCAACGTCAGGTCTAAGGAGTAGTCCATGCCGTGGCTCGGGACCTCATTGGCCGTGAGGCGCCCCTTGTTGCCCATGTTGGAGCCGCCGTAGATCTCGGCATCTGAGTTGAACACCTCGCGCCAGAGGCCGGCGCGCGGCACTCCAAGCCGATAGCCCGACCGCGGAACGGGCGTGAAGTTGCCGACGATGAGGCAGGGAGCGTCCTTCTCGAACCCCCAACGCATGTAGGCCAGCGTCGACTGCTCGTTGTCGTCCACCACCACCCACTGGAAGCCCTCGGGCTCGAAATCGCGGGCGTGCAGTGCCGGTTCGGCCCTGTAGAGCGTGTTGAGGTCGCGCATCAGGCGCTGGACGCCGAGATTGCTCGCCCGGCTCTCCAGCCACAGGTCGATCGTGCCGTCGTGGTTCCACTCGCGCCCCTGGGCGATTTCGTTGCCCATGAAGGACAGCTTCTTGCCGGGGTGGGTCCACATGAAGGCGTAGTAGGCACGGATGTTGGCAAAGCGCTGCCACTCGTCGCCGGGCATGCGGCCGAAGATCGAGCGCTTGCCGTGAACCACCTCGTCGTGGCTGAGCGGCAGCACGAAACGCTCCGAGTAGGCGTACATCAGTGCGAAGGTCAGCTGATTGTGGTGGTACTTGCGATGAACGGGCTCGAGCGAGAAATAGTCGAGCGAGTCATGCATCCAGCCCATGTTCCACTTGTAGGAAAAGCCAAGTCCGCCATCGGCGAGCGCGTTGGTAACGCCCGGCCACGCGGTGGACTCCTCCGCGATCATCAACGCATCCGGCACTTCGTGGGCAATGACCCCGTTGAGATGCTTGATAAAGGACACCGCTTCCAGGTTTTCACGGCCGCCGTACTTGTTGGGGATCCACTCGCCCGGCTGGCGCGAGTAATCGCGGTAGAGCATGGACGCCACGGCGTCCACCCGGAGGCCGTCGATGTGAAAGCGCTTCAGCCATTCGAGCGCCGACGCCACCAGGAAGCCGATCACTTCGGTGCGGCCGAAGTTGTAGATCAGCGTGTTCCAGTCCTGATGGAAGCCTTCGCGCGGGTCCTGGTGCTCGTAGAGCGGCGTGCCGTCGAAGCGGGCGAGGCCGTGGGCGTCGGTCGGGAAATGCGCCGGCACCCAGTCGAGGATGACGCCGATGCCCGCCTCGTGGCAGGCGTCGACGAAGCGGGCGAAGTCGGCGGGAGAGCCGTAGCGGGCGGTCGGCGCGAACAGGCCGAGTGGCTGGTAGCCCCAGGAGCCGCCGAACGGGTGCTCCATGATCGGCAATAGCTCAATATGGGTGAAGCCCATGTGCTTGACGTAGGCGACGAGATGCTCGGCCAGGAAGCGCCAGGTGACGGGCTTGCCGTCCGGCCGCTGCCAGGAACCGGGATGCACCTCGTAGACCGAAAACGGTGCGGTTCTCGATTGAAACGCAGCACGATTGCGCATGAAGGTGGCGTCATGCCACTCGAACGGCTTGGGATCGGCGACGATGGAGGCGGTGGCCGGCGCCAGCTCGTACTGGCGAGCGACCGGGTCCGCCTTGTCGGGCAGCAGTTCGCCACCAGCGCCGATGATCTCGTACTTGTAGGCCTCGCCGATCGGAAGGCGGGGAACGAACAGCTCCCAGACGCCACACTCGCGGCGGAGCCGCATCGGGTGGCGGCGACCATCCCAGGAGTTGAAGTTGCCGACCACCGAAACACGCCGGGCATTGGGCGCCCAGACGGCGAAGCGCACGCCCGGTACGCCGCCCACCTCGGTCACAACGGCGCCAAGCGCATCGGTCAGTTGCCGGTGCTGCCCCTCGGCGAGCAGATAAACGTCCATCTCGCCGAGAAGCGGCCCGAAGGAATAGGGATCCTCCGCCTCGTAGCTGCCTTGCGGCCATTCCACCCGAAGGCGATAGAGGCCGGGATCGCCCTGTGCGAAGGCAACCCACAGGCCGCCCTCCACGTGCTGGAAGTCGGCAAGCTTGCGTCCGTCGGACGAGATCAGACCAATGGCGCGGGCATTCGGTTTGAAGGTCCGGATGACGGTGCGCGCACCGGATACGCGATGCGGGCCCAGAAGCGCGAAGGGATCGCCATGAGTTCCCTCGGTGATCGCCCGGACCGCGCCGTCCGTTAGCCCCTCACGCAACCCGAGATCCACCATCGACCCACCTCCCGAATTCGATGCTATTTCTCGACGTTACGCGGAAGCCAGGGCGAGGGCAAATGGCTTTCCGACCAATCGAAGCAACTGTTTGAAGTGGTCCGTCACCGTTCGCAACGTCCAGCGATGCGGGGCGAAACGGGCATTTCGGGACAGGTATCTTCCGCCTGAAGGGCCGGATCACCCCGTCAGCATGGACTTCAGGCGGGTAAATCGGCGGCGGATCCTGTCCCCTGAGAGCGCCATTTCAAGCGCTCTCGGCTCTGCCACAAGCACGACCAGTTGCCGGCCACGCGTCGCCGCCGTGTAGAGAAGGTTGCGCGCCAGCATGATGGCGTGATCGCGCAGCAGTGGAATGACCACCGCCGGATACTCCGACCCCTGGCTCTTGTGGATGGTGATCGCATAGGCCCGCGTCAGCGCTTCAAGGTCTTCGAGGGCGTATTTCACCTCGCGACCATCGAAGGACACGACGATCTCGTCCTCCTTCTGGCGGATACGCTTGAGAATGCCGAGATCGCCATTGAACACGTCGCGGTCATAATCGTTCTCGATCTGCATCACCTTGTCGCCGGTGGCGTAGGTCTGACCGAAGCGCTCGACGCGGTCGAGCGGGGCGCCGTTCAGGAGTTCGGCGAGGCGGTCGTTGAGGTTGCGGGCGCCACAGATGCCCTTCTGCATCGGCGTGATCACCTGCACGTCGCGCATCGCATCGAGACCGAAACGGCGCGGGATGCGGTTGCCGACCACCTCCAGAATCTTGGCAAGCGCATCGTCGGCCCCGCGCGCCTCGATGACGTAGAAGTCGGCGAGCTCTCCGGAAGGCGGCGGCTCCGGCCATTCGCCCCGGTTGATCCGGTGGGCGTTGACGATGATCCGGCTTTCCTCGGCCTGTCGGAAGATCTCGGTCAGGCGGGCGACCGGCACCAGGCCGGAAGCAATGATATCGGCGAGCACCTGGCCCGGCCCGACGGACGGCAACTGATCGACGTCGCCGATCAGGATCAGTGCTGCGTTGAGTGGCACGGCCTCGACGAGCGCAGCCATCAGCGGCACGTCGACCATCGACGTCTCGTCGATCACCACCACGTCGGCTTCCAGCGGTTCGGACGCCGAACGCTTGAAGCCGCCGGTTGTCGGATCGATTTCCAGAAGGCGGTGGATGGTCTTCGCTTCGCGGCCGGCCTGTTCGGCCATGCGGCGGGCGGCGCGGCCGGTCGGAGCGGCGAGCGCCACCGTCAGCTTTGCGGTCGCGATGGTGGCGAGCAGGGCCTCGAGCAGCGTCGTCTTGCCGACGCCGGGGCCGCCGGTAATCACCGAAACCTTCGCGCCGGCAACCAGCGCCAGCGCGTCGCGCTGCGATGGGCTGAGCTCCATGCCCTTTCGCGTTTCGAACCGCTCGACGGCCGCGTCGACGTCGATCCGTCCCCAGGGCGGCCGTCCCTCGGAGAGCGCCTTGAGACGGCTGGCGACGGAGCGTTCGAAGCGGGCGAGGCGGCGAACGGCCAGAAACGCGGTGCCCTCGATGTCGAAGGTCTCGACGTCGCCCTGGGCGATCGCCCCCTCCACTTCGGCCGACACGGCGTCGGCGTCGACGCCCAGCAACCGTTCGGCTCGCTCCAGCACGTCGGCGCGCGGCACGGCCGTGTGGCCATCGTCGGCCGCGCTTTCGATGGCATGGGCGATACCGGCCCGGATGCGCTCCGGCGCGGCGCGGTTGATGCCGAACTTCTCGGCGATCTCGTCGGCGCCGACAAACCCTATGCCACGCACCTCGCGGGCCAAGCGGTAGGGGTCCTCCTCGACCAGCTTCACCGCTTCCGGCCCCAATACCTTCCAGATGGCGACGGCGCGCGCTGTGCCGATGCCCTTGTCCTGGAAGGCGATCATCACGTCCTTGACCGCCTTGCGTTCGCGATAGCTCTCGGCGATGCGGGCGGCAGTCTGCTTGCCGAGACCGGGCACGGTGACGAGCCGCATCGGCTCGTTCTCGATCACGTCGAGCGCCTTGGCGCCGAACACCTGCACGATACGTTCGGCCATCGCCGGTCCCACGCCGGAAATCAGGCCCGATCCAAGGAAGCGGATCACGGCGTCCTTGCCCGTCGGTTCGTTCGTCTCGATACGGTCGGCGCGGAACTGCAGGCCATGGACCTTGTCGGTCATCCACTGGCCCTCGGCATCGATCTTCTCGCCGGCCGCGACGGTCGGAACATGGCCGACGACCGCCACCGGATCCTTGCGACCGCGCACACGCACCCTCAACACCGAGAAGCCGTTTTCCTCGTTGTGGAAGGTCACACGCTCCACCGTGCCGGCGAGACGCTCGAACAGGCGGTCGGCCGGAGGCGGGGATGGTCGGGAATCATCAATCATCGCATCAGTTATGCAGTGTTCGCCTACTGTTCGTCGAGCCTTGATCGGTCTATGTATGCGCCCGTCGCGCCTTGTTCCGGCAGCAGCCGGCCAAAGCGCGGAACTTCGTCGGAGTGTATCCCTCTCATGTCGTCCGAGCTTACCCGCCGTGACCTCCTGGCCATGCTGGCCGCCCTCGGGCTCGTTCCGAGCCTATCCGCAACCGAGGCTCGCGCCGTCGAGGCGTCGACCAGGCTCGGCAAGCCGAGGCCCTTCTCCTTCAGCAAGCTGATGACGGCTGCCAAGGAACGGGCCGCCGCCGCCTACGTGCCGGAGGTGCCGCGCGCCTTCGAGGCGCTGGAGGCCATCGACTACGACAGGCACTGGCAGATCAAGTTCAAGGACGATCACACCGTCCAGGCTGCCGGCGGCAAGGCGCCGTTGCGCTTCTTCCACCTTGGCCGCTACTTCAAGCTGCCGGTCGGCATCTATCTCGTCGACGGCGACAAGGCGCAGGAAGTCCTCTATTCGCCTGATTACTTCGACATCCCTCAGGGCAACCCCGCCGCCAGCCTGCCCGGCGACATCGGCTTTGCCGGCTTCCGCGTCATGGACGAGACCGGCCAGCGCGACTGGCTGGCCTTCCTGGGTGCCGCCTATTTCCGCTCGTCCGGCGCGCTCGACCAGTACGGCCTGTCTGCTCGTGCGCTGGCGATCGATGTCGCCATGCCGACGCCCGAGGAGTTCCCGCGCTTCACCAACTTCTACTTCGGCGCCTCCAAGGGTGGGCAGTTTGCCATCTACGCCGACCTCGAGGGACCGCGCGTTTCCGGCGCCGTCCGCTGGGACGTCAGTCGTCAGGAAGATCGCACGGTCGTCATGGACATGGCCGTCCGCTTCTATCCGCGCGAAGATATCGCCCGCTTCGGCGTGGCGGCACTGACCTCCATGTTCTGGTATGACGAGACCAATCGCCAGCGGGCGCCCGACTGGCGACCGGAAATCCACGACTCGGATGGCCTGTCGATCTGGAACGGCGCCGGCGAACGCGTCTGGCGCCCGCTCAACAATCCGGTCAACGTCATGACGTCGACATTCGTCGACAAGAACGTCAAGGGCTTCGGCCTCTGCCAGCGCGACCGCGACTTCGAGAACTACCAGGACGACGGGGTCTTCTACGAGAAGCGGTCGACGGTATGGGTCGAGCCGAAGGGCGAGTGGGGCGACGGCGCGGTGCAACTCGTCGAGATTGCCACCGACGACGAGATCCACGACAACATCGTCGCCTACTGGCTGCCAGCGGCGCCGGCCATCAAGGGCAGCGAGATCGCCTTCGACTATCGCCTGACCTGGGGCGTTGACGAGCCGAACCCGGCGCCGGTCGGCCGTGTCTATTCGACGCGTCTCGGCTTCGGCGGCGTACCCGGCCAGACCCGCCCCGCCGGTGTCGTCAAATACGTGATCGATTTCGACGGTGGCGACCTCGGCACCTACGATCAGTCGTCGGGCGTCGAGGCCGTGGTGTCGGCGTCGTCCGGCTCCATTTCGGGCGTCTATACGCTGCCGGTGGTGGGCACCACACGCTGGCGGGCGGTGTTCGATTTCAAGGGCGACGGTCCCAACCCGGTGGACATGCGCCTCTATCTCCGCGCTGGCGACAAGACGCTGACCGAGACCTGGCTCTACCAGCACCTGCCGACCACCTTCGTCTGGCCGAAGTGAGCCGGGTGAGCGGTTGAGTTCGATGGGGCGGGGAGGAAACTTCCCGCCTTTCTCTCAGTAGTCGACCCGCATCAGGCAAAGCCCCTCGGGCGGGGCCACCGGTGCGCACGCGCGGCGATCGGCGGCGTCCAGCGAGGCCTTGAGATCGGCCGCCGTCCAGCGACCGTCGCCGACCTTTCTGAGCCCTCCGACCATCGACCGAACCTGATTGTGCAGGAACGAGCGCGCCGAGACCAGAAAGTGGATTTCTCCGTCCGCTACGACCACATCGAGCTGATCGAGCGTCTTGACCGGGCTCTTCGACTGGCAGTCCGAGGAGCGGAAGGTGGTGAAGTCGTGCCGGCCGAGCAGGACCTTGGCGGCATCCGCCATGCGCTCGACGTCGAGCGGCGCGTGGACGTGCCAGACGAGGTGGCGCTCCAGCGTCGGCGGGGCCCGTCGCGCGAAGACGCGATACCGATAGTGACGTTTCACCGCCGAAAAGCGAGCGTCGAAACTCTCCGGCACCTCTTCGGCGGACACGATGGTGATGGCGTGCGGCCTCAGGTGAACGTTGCCGGCATCGCGTATGGTATCGGTGCGCAACGTCTTGCCGATGTCGAAATGGCAGACTTGGCCGAGGGCGTGAACGCCGGCATCGGTCCTGCCGGCACCCTTGAGAACAACCCTTTCGCCGGCGAACCCGAAGATCGCCCGCTGCAGGTAGTCCTGAACGCCGGTCCCTTCGGCCTGCGATTGCCAGCCGGAAAAGGCGGTGCCGTCATATTCGATGAGCATTCGGTAGCGCGGCATGGCGGTCAGCCGAACCTGAAACCGGGCGCAAGGCGCGCGCCGCGTGCGAAGTCGGCGAAGGACATCGCCTTGGAGCCGGCCCGCTGGACGTTGACGAGACGTACCGCGCCTTCGCCGCAGGCGATGACACCATCGGTGGACAGCAGCACTCCGGGCTGGCCCGTTCCCGCGGCCCTCTCGCTCCGGAGGAGTTTCACCCGCTCCTCGCCTTTGCCGAGATCGGCGGCGAACCAGGCGCCGGGGAAGGGCGAAAGACCGCGCACATGGTCGTGCACCGCCGCGGCTGTCAGCCGCCAGTCGACACGGGTCTCCTCGTTGGTGATCTTGGACGCGTAGGTGACGCCGTCGTCGCCCTGAGGGGTGAAGGAGATCGAGCCATCCTCGATCTTAGCGAGGGCCTCGGCCATCAAGGCGGCGCCGGTTGGTGACAAAGCGTCATGCAGCTCGCCGGCCGTCACGTCGGGGCCTATAACGACGCGTGCCGTCAGCGCCACCGGGCCGGTGTCGAGCCCTTCTTCCATCTTCATGACCATGACGCCGGACTCCGGATCGCCGGCCATGACGGCACGATTGATCGGCGCCGCGCCGCGCCAGCGCGGCAGCAGCGAGGCATGCAGGTTGAGGCAATGGAAGCGAGGCGCATCGAGCACCGGCTTCGGCAGGATGAGGCCGTAGGCGACGACAACGGCGACGTCGGCGCCATGGGAGGCGAAGGTGGCCTGAGCCTCCTCGTTTCTCAGCGTCTTCGGTGTCAGCACCGGGATGCCCAGCGCGTCGGCGCGCGCATGCACCGGAGAGCGGCGCAGCTCCATGCCACGTCCGGCTGGCTTCGGAGCGCGCGTATAGGCAGCCACGACCTCGTGTCCCGCTCCGACGACGGCGTCGAGCACCGGCACCGAGAAGTCGGGCGTTCCCATGAAGACGACCTTGAGCGGCATGGCGATCCTGCGGCAGTTGTTCTGCCCGGCGTTTCATACCATGCGGATGGCCGCGTCAAGCATTGGGGACCGCGTGAAGCAGCGAAAGCGGCTTCCGGCGCCAAGCGGCGCCCGCGCGGAGCGCGAAAGCCAAGGGGCGGAGCCTCGCCGGCGATTGAGGCTGGCTAAATGCGCGCCTTTTCCTTGGCCGCCTTGACGAACTTTTTGGTGACGCGGTCGCGCTTCAGCTTGGAGATATGGTCGATGAAGAGCACGCCGTCGAGATGGTCGATCTCGTGCTGCAGGCAGGTGGCGAGCAGGCCGTCGGCTTCCAGCTCCTCCGGCTCTCCCGCGAGGTTGGTGTAGCGGACACGGATCTTGGCCGGACGCTCGACTTCCTCGTAATAGTCGGGGATCGACAGACAGCCCTCCTCGTAGACCGACAGTTCCTCGGACTTCCAGAGAATTTCCGGATTGATGAAGACGCGCGGCTCCTTGGCGTCCTCATCGTGCGAGACGTCGATGGTGATAAGGCGATTCATCTCGCCAACCTGCACGGCGGCAAGCCCGATGCCGGGCGCGGCGTACATGGTTTCGAGCATGTCTTCGGCGAGCTTGCGAACGCCATCGTCGACGCGCGCGACGGGCGCGGAAGTCTGGCGAAGCAGTGGGGCCGGGAGGATGACGAGGGGACGTGTTGACATGAAAAGTCAGATACGCACGGCAGCTATTTCCGTCAATAGCGACCATCCGGGCAGAGGGCCGGTAGGGGCTGCGGACACTTCATATCCGCATATCCGCGCAAACGCATACGGATGACACGAGGGCGTGGCTTGCCTTCTCGCACCCGGGCCGGGCAGTGTGAGAAACTTGCTCCATTCGGGAATCGCCATGACCATTCTTGTCTCCGTTCAGGGTTGGAAGCCCGATCATTGGATCCATGCCCTGCGGGAGACGGCTCCCGAGCGCAAGGTGGTATTGCCCGGGGATGATTTCGAGCCGGCCGACGTTCGCTATGCCCTCGTCTGGAAGCCTGTGCCCGGCTATCTCAAGACTTTCCCAAATCTCGAGGCCATCTTCTCGCTCGGCGCCGGTGTCGACCACCTCACAACGGACCCGGATCTGCCCGATCTTCCGGTCGTCCGCATCGTCGATCCCGATCTCACCGGCAGAATGACCGAGTGGGTCGTGCTCAACGTCCTCCTGCATCACCGCCGCCATCTGCACTATGCGGCGGCGCAGGCAGCTGGCAGCTGGAAGCCGCTCCGTCAGTGGGCTGCCGGGGCCGTGCGTGTCGGTATCATGGGGCTGGGTGAGCTGGGGCGGGATGCCGCCCAGGCCCTGCTGGCACTTGGCTTTCAGGTTGCCGGTTGGAGTCGGACCGAAAAGCGGTTGGATGGCGTCGATTGCTTCCATGGCAAGGACGGGCTTGCGCCCTTCCTTGCTCGCACGGACATTCTCGTGTCGCTGCTGCCGCTGACGGCGGAGACGGAGAACCTGATCGATCGCGCCGTCATCGACGCATTGGCCAAGGATGGCCCGCTCGGCGGGCCGGTCATTCTCAACGCCGGCCGTGGTCGGTCGCTGGTGGAGGCGGACCTCGTCGAAGCCTTGCGCGATGGTCGGGTGAAGGGCGCCAGCCTCGATGTCTTCGCCACCGAACCATTGCAGCCCGAAAGCCCGCTCTGGCAAGCACCCAACCTTTTCCTGACGCCTCATGTCGCCGCCGAGAGCGATCCGGTGGCGCTCAGCCGCTATGTGATCGGGGAGATCGCAGCCTACGAAGCCGGCCGGCCGCTCCGTCATCTCGTGGATCGTCACAAAGGCTACTGAGCGGAAAGAAGAAAGCTCTTAGGCGGCGAAAAACGCAACGTCCCGAACGGACTGGGCGAATTGACGGCACGCACAACAAACTGTCATATAACTCAGGTAACGAAGAACGCGGAGACGGCGAACCTTTCTGAGACCGCTCGCGGCATCCCGGATCGGTGCGTCATCTAGAACGCGCAGACCTTGCCCGTTTCCCTGCTGGAGCGGACGCGAGGCGTTGCCGAAGAGTGGGAAATCCGGGTGCCGGGGCGCCCGGCAAACAGGGGAACCGTCATGTCTTTCAAGCTGTTTCTCGCGTCGACCATCGCCGCGCAGGCCGTTCTGTGCGCTTCCGCGCCGGCATTCGCCGCTTCGATGGAAGAGCTTGTCGCCGCTGCCAAGGCCGAAGGCAAGCTGACCACCATTGCCCTGCCGCATGATTGGTGCGGCTATGGCGCTGTCATCGAGGGCTTCAAGGCCAAGTACGGCCTCGAGGTCAACGAGCTCAATCCCGACGCCGGCTCCGGCGACGAGATCGAGGCGATCAAGGCCAACAAGGGCAACACCGGCGATCAGGCGCCCGACGTGATCGACGTCGGTCTCAGCTTCGGTCCGTCCGCCAAGGCCGAAGGCCTGCTGCAGCCCTACAAGGTCGCGACCTGGGATACCATTCCCGACAGCGCCAAGGACGCCGAGGGCTATTGGTATGGCGACTACTATGGCGTCATGTCCTTCGGCATCAACAAGGATCTCATCAAGGATAGCCCGGCCGATTGGGCCGACCTCCTGAAGCCGGAGCTTGCCAATGCCGTGGCGCTGGCCGGCGATCCGCGCGCCTCGTCGCAGGCCATTTCGGCCGTCTTCGCGTCGGGCCTGTCGGCTGCCGGCGGCGATGTCGCCAAGGCGGGCGAGGCCGGTCTCGGCTTCTTCAAGGACGTCGTCGCCAAGGGCAACTTCGTGCCGGTGATCGGCAAGTCGGCTTCGCTCGCCCAGGGCACGACGCCGATCGTCGCCGCTTGGGACTACAACCTCCTGTCCTGGCGCGATACGCTGGCCGGCAACCCGCCGATCGACGTCGTTGTGCCGAAGACCGGCGTGCTCGCCGGCGTCTACGTCCAGGCGATCTCCGCCTACGCGCCGCATCCCAATGCCGCCAAGCTGTGGATGGAGTATCTTTATTCGGATGAAGGTCAGCTCGGCTGGCTGAAGGGCTACTGCCATCCGATCCGCTTCAACGACCTCGCCAAGAACGGCAAGGTTCCGCAGGAGCTGCTCGACAAGCTGCCGCCGGCCGAGGCCTACGCCAACGCCATCTTCCCGACGCTCGACGAGCAGGCGGCCTACAAGGAAACCATTACCAAGAACTGGGACAGCGTCGTCGGAGCCGACGTTCAGTAAGGCCCGGCGCGGCCCTCAAGGCCGCCTGTCCCTAATCCCGGTACCGCCCTCCGACACGCGTCGGAGGGCGGTTTTCCGCGATCGTCGATCCGGATAGCAAACAGCATGGCTTCCAACGCTTCGTCTGCCAGTCTTCCCCGCCCGCGTGTGCCCTGGGCCGTCGTCGGCGTCACGCCCTTCATGCTCTTCGCCCTGCTGTTCCTGATCCTGCCGACCCTGTTTCTGGTGGTCGGCGCGTTTCAGGACAACGATGGCGGCTTCACGCTTGCCAACCTCGGCAAGCTCTGGACCCCGACCATCCTGGCTTCCTACTGGATCTCCATCAAGGTTTCGGTCGCCTCGGCGGTGATCGGCGCGGCGATCGGTGCCTTCATCGCCTACGCCGCGGTATCCGGCGGGCTGCCGCGCTGGATCCGACCGACCATCATGACCTTTTCCGGCGTCGCCTCGCAGTTTGCCGGCGTACCCCTCGCCTTCGCCTTTCTGGCGACGCTCGGCCGGCAGGGGTTGGTCACGCTGTTCCTGTCGTCGGTGTTCGGCCTCAACATCTACGCCCAGGGCTTCAATCTTCTGTCCTTCTGGGGGTTGACGCTCACCTATCTCTATTTCCAGATCCCGCTCATGGTGCTGATCGTCACTCCGGCCATCGAGGGCCTTCGAAAAGAGTGGCGCGAGGCCGCCACCATTCTGGGCGCGTCCAACTGGCAATACTGGCGACACATTGCCGGCCCGGTGTTGCTGCCGAGTTTCCTGGGCGCGGCGCTGCTCCTCTTTGCCAATGCCTTCGGCGCCATCGCCACGGCCTATGCGCTGACCGGCTCGTCGCTCAACATCGTTACCATCCTGCTCTACGCGCAGATCCGCGGCGACGTGCTGCACGACCAGAACCTCGGCTACGCCATCGCCTTCGGCATGATCGTCATCACCGGTCTTTCCAACCTCTGCTACATCCTGCTTCGCGTGCGCAGTGAAAGGTGGCTCAAATGAAGACCAACCGCCTTGGTCACTGGATCGCCATCCTGATCGGCACGCTGTATTTCGTGGTGCCGCTCGCAGCCACTTTCGAGTTCTCGCTGAGAAAGCTTCGCGGCGTCTACAGCTTCGAAGCCTATCGCGTCGTGCTGGCCGATCCTCAGTTTCAGTCGTCTTTCACCTTCTCGGTCGGTCTCGCGGTGGTGACCATCATCTTCGGCATGGCGATCATCGTACCCATGGCCTATTTCGTCGAGCTGCGACTGAGGAAGCTGCGGCCCTTCGTCGAATTCGTGACGCTGCTGCCGCTGGTGGTGCCTGCCATCGTCATCGTCTTCGGCTACCTCCGCCTCTACAACTCCTCGAGCATCCTGCCGCTCACCAACTCGACGCTCAGCACCAACTTCCTGCTGACCTGCGGCTATGTGACGCTGGCCTTGCCCTACATGTACCGCTCGATCGAAACGGGCCTTCGCGCCATCGACGTCAGGACGCTGACCGAGGCGGCGGAAAGCCTGGGCGCTTCGTCCGGCACCATCATCTGGCGGATCATCCTTCCCAATATTCGGTCGGCCATGCTGTCGGGCTCCTTCCTGACCTTTGCCATCGTCATCGGCGAGTTCACCTTCGCCAGCCTTCTCAATCGGCCGGCCTTCGGCCCCTACCTCCAGCTCATCGGCGCCAATCGCGCCTACGAGCCGGCGGCACTTGCCTGCATGGCCTTCATGATCACCTGGGCCTGCATGGGCATCATCCAGGTCATTTCCCGCAACGCGGTCGCGGCACACCCCTGACCGGCCAGCCGCTTCACGCACGGAACTCCCGATGTCGTTCATCGAAATCAGTCACCTCAGGAAGTCCTTCGGTCCGAACACCGTGGTCCATGACTTCAGTCTTTCCATCGAGAAGGGGGAGTTCATCTCCTTTCTCGGCCCGTCCGGGTGCGGCAAGACCACCATCCTCAGGATGATAGCCGGCTTCGAGACCGCGACCTCGGGCTCGTTGCATGTCGGCGGCGTCGAAATGACCAACCTCCCGCCGGCCAAACGCAACGTCGGCATGGTGTTCCAGGCCTACGCGCTGTTTCCCAACCTGACGGTTGCCGGCAACATCGGTTTCGGGCTGAAGATCGCCGGCAAAGAGCGGGGCGAGATCGACGCGCGTGTCGCCGAGTTGCTGGAACTGATCAAGTTGCCGGATCTTGGCGATCGCTACCCCTACCAGCTTTCCGGCGGCCAGCAGCAGCGCGTGGCGCTCGCCCGCGCCCTGGCGATCAAGCCGCAAGTTCTGCTGCTCGACGAGCCGCTGTCGGCGCTTGACGCCAAGATCCGCGTATCCCTGCGCGAGGAAATCCGCGCACTGCAGCGCGAACTGGGCATCACCACGGTTTTCGTCACGCATGATCAGGAGGAGGCGCTATCCATCTCCGACCGCATCGTGGTGATGAACCAGGGGCGCGCCGATCAGGTCGGTACGCCGTCCGAGATCTACAACAACCCGGCGACGCGTTTCGTGGCGAGCTTTGTTGGCACGCTGAACCTGTTCGAGGCACGCGTCGTCGATCCGGTGGCCGGTCGCGTATCGATCGATGGTCAGCCGGTGGTGACGGCGCGCGACATCTCCGCCTACGGCATCGCCGACGGAGCAACGGTCGCCTTGAGACCGGAAGCACTGTCGCTCGGCGGCGGCGATGGCGACCGCAACGTCCTGACCGGCACGGTCGAGGAGGTCTCCTTCCTTGGCGCGGTGATCCGCGTGCGGGTGAAGCTCCGGGAGGCGAGGGTATCGCTCGATATCTTCAACGATCCGGCGCTCGACTTGCCGAAGGTCGGCATGCCGGCCGCCGTTTCCTTCAAGAAGGATGATCTCCTGATCATCGACCGGGACTGAAGACGGAAAAGCCGCCCTCCGGAGAGGGCGGCCATCAAGATCGGTGCTTGGCCGTGTTGGGCTCAGTTGGCGTCGTCCGTCGGCGTCTCGTCGTCGGGCGCATCCTGGACCGGGCCGGGGCCCTGACCCATCCAGTTCCTCATCATGCCTTGCCCGTGGTGGCGGCCATGCTTGCCGTCGCGTCCCCAGCCGCCGCCGCGGTTCGGCCTGTCTTCAGCCGACAGGACACCGTCGTTGTTGCGGTCGAAGCGGTTCAGCATGTGGTCGCCGGCCGTGTCCACCTCGGCCTTGGTGATCTGGCCGTCGCCGTCGGCATCAAGGCGCTGGAAGGCGCGCACCATCATCTCGCGGTGCTGCTGCCAGAACCAGGGCTCGAACTCCTGGATGGTCACGCCATCCTTGCCGTCGCTGTTGGCATCGGCGAACATCTTGTCGCGGTAGGCAGTGAACTCCGCGGCGTCGACCTTGCCATCCTTGTTGGTGTCGGCCTCGGCGAAGAGTTTCATCGGTCCACCCGACGGGCCGAAGCCCATCGGACCCATGCCGGGGCCGGCGGCGAAGGCAGCGGTGCCGACGGTGATGACCGAGAGGGCGGAAATTGTGGCGAGTGTGAGCGCTTTCACGGGAGCTTCTCCTTATGTGTCCGTTCCGCCCACGGCATGAAGGGGGTTCCCGTCGGCGGCAGGTTCAACATAGGGAGCAATTGTCGCGCAAATTCGCCCGGAAAGGGCCCGGTTGTATTGAGGCGTAACCTCGCTGCCGAGTGATACATCTTGATACCATTTCCTTTGGTATCCTTTTCGCGGATCGCTATCCTTGGGAAATGGAACGTTCGAGTATCTGACATGACCGAGCCTCAGCCCCATATCCTTGTGGTCGACGACCATCGCGAGATCCGAGACCTCATCGGCCGCTATCTTCTGAAGAACGGCTTTCGCGTCACGACGTCGGAGAACGCCGCCGCGGCGCGCAAGGCGCTGAAGGCGGCCGCGGTCGACCTCGTGGTGCTCGACATCATGATGCCGGGCGAGGACGGCCTCAGCCTGTGTCGCTTCCTGCGCGAGAGCTCGGATACACCGGTGATCCTGCTCACCGCCATGGCCGAGGATACCGATCGGGTCGTCGGCCTGGAAATCGGCGCCGACGACTACGTCACCAAACCGTTCAATCCGCGCGAGCTGTTGGCACGCATCCGCGCGGTCTTGCGACGGACGCAGGCCGTGCCCAAGCCCCGGGATCCCCTGGAGTCCCGACGACTGAAGTTCGACCGTTTCGTGCTCGATGCGCGCCGTCGCGAACTGGTCGGCGGCGACGGCGTGGCGCTGCCGCTATCGACGGCCGAGTTCCAGTTGCTCACGGCGTTCCTGAAGCGCCCCAACATGGTTCTCAATCGCGATCAACTGATGGATCTCACCTCAGGGCGAACGCCTCAGATCTTCGATCGCTCGATCGACAACCAGGTGAGCCGGCTGCGCAAGAAGATCGAGATCGACCCGAAGAATCCCGAACTGATCAAGACCGTATGGGGTGGTGGCTACATCTTTGCCGCCGATGTCGAGGAACTGTCAGAGTGAAGTTGCGTCTGTTCCCGCGCAGCCTTGCCGGCCAGCTTTCGGTGTTGCTGATCGCCGCCGTACTGATCGCTCAGGTGGTCACGCTGGCCTTTTTTGCCGAAAGCCGGCGGTCGGCGATCGACGCGGCGGCGCGCGAGCAGGTGCTTGGCCGGATTGCCACGCTGGCCAATCTGATCGAGGAGACGCCTGCCGGTCAGCGCGATCGCATCCTCGGCGCACTCAGCACCAGCCGTCTCACTTACTCGATCACCCCCGAGCCGCTGGTCAGGAATGCTGTCACCGCGTGGCCGGATGACGAGACGCGGGCCAAGCTCGACGAGATCTTCGGTCCGGGACGGCAGGTCCGTGCGGAGTTCGCCGACGACGACAGGACCGGCATCGACGCTCACATGTCCATGCACGGCAACGGTCTCGGTCCGGGGGCGCGGCAGAGGGGCAAGCGCTGGCCGCCAACGCTGGCCTTGTCGGTTCTGCTGTCCGACGGCAAATGGCTCAACTCGGAGACGCTTCTGCCCCGGCCTCAGCTATGGGCCTGGCCGGTGGTGGTGTCGACGTTTCTGACGGTGATCGCCATTTCGCTGGTCATGGCACTGTCGGTACGGCGCATCACCAAGCCGCTCCGGGAGATGGCGCAGGCCTCCGATCGGCTTGGTCGCGGCGAGAGCGTGCCCGATTTGCCCGAGCGAGGTCCCGAGGAGATCGTCCGCGCCAACAAGGCCTTCAATGCCATGCAGGCGCGCGACAGCCGCTTCGTTGCCGACCGGACCCGCATGGTGGCAGCGATCAGCCACGACCTTCGGACACCCCTGACCTCGCTGCGCCTTCGGGCCGAGTTCATCGATGACGATGAAACGCGCGAGCGCATGGTCGCGACCATTGATGAAATGACGCGCATGGCCGAGGCGACGCTTGCCTTTGCCCGCGACGACGCGGCCGGCGAAGAGTCCCGCAACACCGACCTCGTCGCGCTGGTCGAGGCGGTGTCCGCCGATTTCTCCGATCTCGGCCATGATGTCGGTATGGAAGGACCGGAGCATCTCTACCTGTCGGTTCGTCCGGTTTCGCTCCGGCGTGCCTTGCGCAATCTTGTCGAAAATGCCGTCCGTTACGGACTCCGGGCTCGCATTCGGCTCGAGCGCACGGCGACCGGGGTCGTCATCGCGGTCGACGACGATGGTCCCGGCATTCCCGAGAACAAGATGGAGGAGGTGTTCGCCCCCTTCACCCGGCTCGAAACGTCGCGCAATCTCGAAACCGGCGGCGTTGGCCTTGGGCTTGCCACGGCACGCTCGATCGTCCGTGCACATGGTGGCGAATTGACGCTTGCCAACAGGCCCGGCGGCGGCTTGACTGCGGCGATTCATCTGCCGGTGGCTGCCGAAACCTGAGGCCGCCGAAAAGCGCACGCAGGAGCGTCATGTCCGGTACACCGACCTTTGCCGTTGCCCCCAGCTTCCTGGGGCTTTCCCGCTTCGATCGTAGCGCCGCCTATGTCCTGGCCGGCATTCCGCTCGACATTGGCGTCACCAACCGAACGGGCGCTCGATCCGGACCTGCCGCCGTGCGGGCGGCGAGCCGCATGCTGACCGATGGCGACCATCCGCATTTCTGGATCGATCCGACGCGGCTCGACATTGCCGACATCGGCGACTTCCCGATCGCCCTCGGGGACCTCGCCGAGAGTTATCGGCTGATAGAAGAGCAGGCCGAAGGGCTCAATCATCTTCTCGCCATCGGTGGCGAACACGGCATCTCGCTGCCGCTTCTCCGGGCGCTCCGGCGCAAGGTCGGGGCGCCGCTCGGGCTCGTCCATTTCGATGCCCATGTCGACACATGGCCGGACAACTTCGGCCAGGTCTACGGCCATGGCTCGCCCTTCTATCACGCCATCGAGGAGGGGCTCGTCGACCCCAGGCGGATGATCCAGATCGGCATTCGCTCGCCGGTGCAGCGCGAGGTGTGGGATTGGACGATCGGCAAGGGTGTCACCATCCTCTCCGCTCAGGACGTCCATGCGCTGGGGCCGGCCGCCGTCGCCGAACGGGTCCGGCAAGTCATGGGAACCGGACCGACCTATTTCAGCTACGACGTCGACTGCCTTGATCCGGCCTTTGCACCCGGTACCGGCACGCCGGAGTTTGCCGGCATTCTTCCCTGGCAAAGCCAGGCCATTCTCCGCGGCCTCGCCGGTATCGGCTTCGTCGGCATGGATGTCGTCGAAGTGGCGCCGGCTTATGATGTCTCCGAAATCACGGCGCTCGCCGCCGCCACGGTGATCTGGGATTACCTCGGCCTCGTCGGATCGGCGAAGAAGACCTGACCGGTTACTTCCTGAGGATGGCCTTCAGGATCGCCTCAGAGCCAATGACGCCGACGATCTCGCCGGCGTCTTCCACCAGCACCGGCTTGCCGGTGGCGACGGAGGCGGCCATGACATCGCGGATCGGCGTCGCTGGGGCAACCACCGCGCTTCCCTCCTCGCGAGGCATGTCGTCCGTCAACGCCATGACGTCGGACGCCCGAAGCACGGTCAGTGGGTTCATGTGGGCGACGAACTCGGCGACATAGGGGGTTGCCGGGGAAAGCATGATTTCCTGCGCCGTGCCCACCTGCACCACGCGTCCGCCGGCCATGATGGCGATCCGGTCGCCGAGCTTCATCGCCTCATCGAGATCGTGGCTGACGAACAGGATGGTGCGTTTCAGTTCGGCACGCAGGTCGATCAGCTCGTCCTGCAGCTTGTCGCGGATCAGCGGATCGAGGGCGGAGAAGGGTTCATCCATCAGCAGGACCGGCGCTTCGGTTGCGAACGCCCGGGCAAGACCCACCCGCTGCTGCATGCCGCCCGAAAGCTCCTGCACTCGCCGATTGGCCCATTCGGCAAGGTGAACGCGTGCCAGCTCGGTCTCCACGCGTCGGGCGATGTCCGCCTTGGATATCCCGGAGAGTTCGAGCCCCAGCGCCACGTTGTCGGCAACCGTCCGCCAGGGCAGGAGGCCGAACTGCTGGAAGACCATGGCAACACGTCGACGACGGATGCGGCGCAACGCCGCGGCATCGCAGCGGGCGACGTCCACCTCTCCGTCGCCGTCGCGCACGAAGAGACTGCCACGGCTCACCCGATTGAGACCGTTGACGGCGCGGATCAACGTCGACTTGCCTGAGCCGGAAAGCCCCATCAGCACCAGGCATTCGCCTTCGCGCACCGAAAAGGACGCCTGCATGGCGCCCACGGTCAGGCCGGTTTCCGCGGTGATTTCGGCTGGGCTCAGCCCGGAATCGATCAGGGGAAAGGCGGCCTCCGGCTTCTTGCCAAAGACGATGTCGACGCGCTCGAAGCGCAGCGCGTCGCGAACGCGGGAGGGTGACACAAGAAACTCCTCAGCCGCGGATTCGGCACATGCGGTCCAGCATGATGGCGATCAGCACGATGGCAAGGCCGGCGGTGAAGCCCATGCCGATGTTGACGGTGTTGAGCGCCCTCACCACTGGCACCCCGAGACCGTTGGCGCCGACCATGGCGGAGATCACCACCATCGACAGCGACAACATGATGGTCTGGGTGAGACCGGCAAGAATCTGCGGCATCGCATAGGGCAGCTCCACCTTGACGAGACGCTGCAAGGGCGTGGCGCCGAAGCTGTCGGCCGCCTCGACCAGCGGCTTCGGCGTGGATGAGATGCCGAGGGCCGTCAGGCGGATCGAAGCGGGCAGGGCGAAGATAACCGTGGCGATCAGCCCCGGGACCATGCCAAGGCCGAACAGCACCAGGGCCGGGATGAGGTAGACGAAGGTCGGGATGGTCTGCATCAGGTCCAGCACCGGACGCAATGCGGCCATGGCCCAGGCTCGGCGCGCCGCCAGGATGCCGATCGGCACGCCAAGTCCCATGCAGACCGCCGATGATGCCACGACGAGCGCCAGCGTCTGCGTCGTCTCCTTCCAAAATCCCTGATTGACGATGAAAAGGAGAGCCGCGGCGACGAACAGCGCAAGCGGGATCGAGCGCTTCAGCACGAAGGCAAGCGTGGCAATCAGCGCGACCGTGACCGGTGGCGGCGGCGCTTGCAGCGCGACAACGATCCACTCCACGGCGCCGCCTAACACGGTGGCTATGGCGTCGAAGACGCCGCTGCCATTGGCCGTCAGCCAATCGACCAGAGCCTTGGCCCAGGGACCAACCGGGATCTTGTAGGCCGTGAGGAACTCCATGATCGCCTCAGTCTCCCTCTCGTTATCTCACCCTCAAAGCCCCAGCGCGGCCTTCACGGCCGGAAGTCCGTCCTTGCCGTCACGGGTCGTCACACCGTCGAGCCAGGGCGCGAGCACGTCTGGGTGCGCCGCCAGCCAGGACTTTGCCGCCTCTTTCGCCTCGGCGCCGTTCTCAAGGATGTCGCCCATGATCTCGTTCTCGAGAGCCAGCGAGAACTTCAGATTGCCGAGGAAACGGCCCAGGTTGGGGCAGTCGGCCGAGAAGTTCTTGCGCGTGTTGGTGTAGATCGTGGCCCCGCCGAGATTCGGCCCGAAAACCTCGTCGCCACCTTCGAGATAGGCCATGTCGAAGCGGGCGTTCATCGGGTGCGGCTCCCAGCCCAGGAAGACGATCGGCTTGTTGTCCTTCACCGCCCGGCTCACTTCGGCCAGCATGCCCTGCTCGGAGCTCTCGACCAGCTCGAACCCGGAGAGGTCGAACTTGTTCTCGTCGATCATGCCGAGGATCAGTCGGTTGCCGTCGTTGCCCGGCTCGATGCCGTAGATCTTGCCGTCGAGCTCGGTCTTGAACTTGGCAATGTCGCCGAAGGTCTTGAGGCCGGCGTCGAAGGCGTACTTCGGCACCGCCAGCGTGTACTTGGCGCCTTCGAGATTGACGCCCGTCACCTCGATCGCCCCCTTGTCCACGTAGGGCTTGAGATCGGCCTCCATGGTCGGCATCCAGTCGCCGAGAAAAACGTCGATGTCGCCGTTGGCAAGCGAGGCAAACGTGACCGGCAAGGCCAGAAGCTGCACCTCCGGTTGGTAGCCGAGGCCTTCGAGCACCACGGACGCCACGCCCGTCGTCGCCGCGATGTCGGTCCAGCCGACATCGGCGAAGCGCACGGTCGTGCAGGCGTCACCGTCGGCGGCGAACGCCGGACCGGCGAGGGCAAGAGCGATCGGCAGGGCGGCAAAGGCGGATTTCATCGGTTGTATCGCTCCTCCAGCCGTCCAAAGGCGTCGCCTCCTTCGGGCTATGAAAGTTTTATGACCATGTGGAGCGAAATGAATACGCATTTTCCAGTGAATGCCAATGACTTTTTGGCAGAGCGCAGTGGATTACTTCCGCTGATGCGCCGGGATTGGCCCGTTTCAGCGTATTTATCGGACATCACGATACCCTGTCCGTTTCGAAATGGGTGGATTTACGCTCCCGTTTTTTTATTGATTGAGCAGTCAATTAAAAATATGCTGTCGGGGTAGCGAGGGAGAACGGGATGCCCAAACGCGGCATGCAGCCGATCCGCCGGCAGGAGCTGGTGATCGCGGCCGTCGAGGCCATTCACGAACGCGGATTGAATGGCGTGACCATGGGGGACATTGCCAAGAGGGCCGGCGTGTCGCCTGCGCTTGCGCACCACTATTTCGGCTCCAAGGACGAATTGCTGTCGGCCACCATGCGGCATCTGCTCGGCGAATTCGCGTTCGCGGCCCGCCGTCGTCTCGTCGACGCCAAGGATCCGCGTGCGCGCGTCGACGCCATCCTCGAAGCGAGTTTTGCGCCCGAGCAGTTCTCGCCGGCTGTCACGTCAGCCTGGCTCGCCTTCTACATGCAGTCCATCCACGACAAGGCGGCCGCACGCCTGCTCGCCATCTACCTGAAGCGGCTCGAAGCCAATCTCCGGCACGATCTGCGACCGCTGGTGGGCGATGGCGCCCCGGCCCTTGCCCGCGGCATCGCGGCGATGATCGACGGCCTCTGGCTGCACGCCGCCTTGCCGACGCTGCATCGTTCTCCCGGCGAGGCGCTCGGCATCCTGCGCGATTATGTCGATGGCCGTCTCGCCGTCGCGAGGACGTGAGATTTCCCCGTTTGCGTCCGGGGCGCTGCACCGCTAGGCTTTGCCCTCCTTCCGGAGCCGTTCGCCCATGCCCGTCCGCCACATTGCCCTCGCCGTCCTCGTCATGGCGATCTGGGGCTTCAACTTCGTCGTGATTCGCCTTGGGCTCGGCTCGGTGCCGCCGCTTCTCCTTGCCGCGCTTCGCTTCGTCGTTGCCGCCCTGCCGGTATTCTTTCTCGCGCGGCCGAATGTGCCGCCGGTTCGGATGATCGCCGTTGGCATGACGCTGTTCGTCGGGCAGTTCGCCTTCCTCTTCCCGGCGATGAAGCTCGGAATGCCTCCGGGGCTCGCCTCGGTGACGCTGCAAAGCCAGGCCTTCCTGACCATTCTGTTCGCGGCGCTGGCCCTGGGGGAGCGACCGAGGCCGCGTCAGCTTGCCGGGGCCGGTGTCGCCGCGCTCGGGCTTCTGACCATCGCCACAACGGTTGGCGGCGACTTTACGGTGGTCGGTCTTGGCCTGACTCTCGCCTCGGCCGCGAGTTGGGCTCTCGGCAATATCCTGATGCGGGGCACCGGCAAGGTCGACATGCTTCCGATGATGGTCTGGCTGAGCCTTGTGCCGCCGATCCCGCTGTTCGCGCTATCGCTCGCCATTGAGGGCTGGCCGGCCATCGTCTCCGGCATTACCGGAATGGGACTGTTGGGCGCCGGCTCGGTGCTCTATCTCGCCCTGCTGGCCACACTGGTCGGCTTCGGCCTCTGGGGCTTTCTTCTCAAGAACCATCCGGCGTCGACGGTGGCGCCCTTTTCGCTCCTGGTGCCGCTGTTCGGCACGCTGTCGTCCTGGCTGGTGCTGGGGGAGACCTTCTCGCCGCTGCGCGTTGCGGGGATGGGGCTGATCCTTCTCGGTCTCGCCACCATCGCCCTGCCGCTGCCGGCCTTCGCCAAAAGACGACGGGCGGCCTGAGGACCGCCCGCGCTTTTCATTCCGTCCGTCCGAAGGCGCCTTGCTTACGGCAGCGGCGCCGGACTGGCGGACAAGGACCTGAGATAGGCAATCAGATTGGCGCGATCTTCCGGCTTCTTGACGCCGGCGAAAGCCATCTTGTTTCCGGGCACTTCTGCCTTGGGATTGGTGAGATAGGTATCAAGCGTCGCGTAGTCCCAGGTGTGGGTCTCGCCGAAGGTCACCATGGCGGGCGAGTACTTGAAGCCTTCGTGGGTGCCCGGCTTGCGGTTCACCACATCCCAAAGGCCCGGGCCGACCTTGTTGGCGCCCGAATCGGCAAAGGAGTGGCAGGCCGCGCAGACCTTGGATGTCTTCTCGCCGGCGGCCACGTCGGCGGTCTTGAGGCGCTCTTCGATGGGGGGCACGCCGGAGGCGGCCGGTGCCACGGCGGCCTGCTGGGTCGCGTCGGCGGCTGGCGCATTGGGATCGGGTTCGACCGCAGCGGGTGCGGGAGCCTCTGTCGCGACAACAGCCGGAGCGGCATTCATGTCGACGACATAGCCGGGTGTCCTGAGGTCCTGCTTGGCGAAAATCTGGTCAGATACGAAATCGACGGCAAAAACGACGACGGCAACCGCCAGCACGGCGCCGAGAATCTTGTTGGGTTGCAGTGACATCGGGGACACCGGCTCCTTGGAGTCGCGCGGCGCCCGCCCTGGCGCGCGTGACATTTGTCGGTTTAGGAATGGACCTCGCCAGAGGCTTTCTGGCCACACTCGGCAGCATATACGGGATTTTGCTCCCTCCTGCAAACTATCCTCAGGTCGCGTCGCGCCGTATAAAGCGCCGCCCGAAAGTGCGTCGGTCGACGCCTTTGCGCCCTGCCGGAGGATTGCACGTGTCCGAAGTGAAGCCGAACACCCTGGTGATCATTCCCTCGCGCCTCGGATCGACGCGTCTGCCGGACAAGCCGCTGGCCGATATCCATGGCGAAGCGATGATCGTCCACGTCTGGCGGCGTGCCGTCGAAGCAGGTATCGGCGAGGTGGTCGTCGCCTGCGACCATCCCTCGATCAAGGCGGTTGTCGAAGCGGCCGGCGGCCGCGCCGTACTGACGCGCCCCGACCATCCGAGCGGCTCGGACCGCATCTTCGAGGCGCTGTCCAAGGCCGATCCCGATGGGCGGGTCGAGGTGATCGTCAACGTGCAGGGCGACCTGCCGACGATCGCTCCCGCCGCCGTTCGCGCCTGCTTCGATCCGCTTCTCGATCCCGCGGTCGACGTTGCCACGCTGACCGCCGAGATCGTTCGCGACGAGGAGAAGAGCGACCCCAACGTGGTCAAGGTCATCGGCTCGCCCGTTGCCGAACGTCGTCTCCGGGCGCTCTATTTCAGTCGCGCCACGGCGCCCTACGGCGACGGGCCGCTTTATCACCACATCGGCCTTTACGCCTATCGCCGCTCGGCGCTCGCCCGCTTCGTGACGCTGCCGCCGTCGACGCTCGAGAAGCGGGAGAGACTGGAGCAACTCCGCCTTCTCGAGGCCGGCATGCGCATCGACGCGGCCATCGTCGACGACGTGCCGCTCGGCGTCGACACGCAGCACGATCTCGATCGGGCCAGGGCGATCATCGGCGCCTCGATCAAGGGGTAATGGCCGGCCCAAAGGCGCGTTCGTTCTCAAGACGCGGTTCCGAAGGCAAACCGATATCCGCTTTTGCTGGAATTGCTTCGGCGCGGCTGCTATGCCGCTTTCCGCCTTTTGAAAAAGCGGAAGAGAACGATGTCGGAGAAGCTTAAGGTCGTATTCCAGGGCGAGCCGGGCGCCAATTCCCATCTTGCCGCCCTCGAGGTCTATCCCGATTGCGAGGCCATCGCCTGCCCGACCTTCGAAGATTGCTTCGCGGCGCTCGCGTCCGGCGCCGGGCACCTCGGCATGATTCCGATCGAGAACTCGACCGCCGGCCGGGTCGCCGACATCCACCACATCCTGCCGCACGCCGACGTTCACATCATCGGAGAGCATTTTCTGCCGGTTCACCACCAGCTTCTCGGCGTCAAGGGCGCGCGTCTCGACGACATCAAGACGGCGCAAAGCCACGTGCAGGCGCTCGGCCAATGCCGGCAGACCCTGCGCTCGCTCGGCATCACGCCGATCGTCGGCGCCGACACCGCCGGCTCCGCCCGCGAGATCGCCGAGGCGGGTGACCCTACGCGCGCCGCCATCGCCTCATCGCTCGCCGCCGAGATCTACGGTCTCGACGTGCTGAAAGCCGATTGCGAGGACACGCTTCACAACACGACGCGCTTCATCATCCTGTCGCCGCGTCCTCGCGCCGCCCCGCCTTACGGGACGCCAACGGTGACCACCTTCATCTTCCGCGTCCGCAACATTCCCGCCGCGCTCTACAAGGCATTGGGCGGCTTTGCCACCAACGGCATCAACATGACGAAGCTGGAGAGCTACCAGCTCGAAGGCCAGTTCTTTGCGACGCAGTTCTATGCCGACGTCGAGGGGCATCCCGACGATCCCGCGGTGAAGTTCGCCCTGGAAGAACTCGAGTTCTTCAGCCGCGAGGTCAAGGTGTTCGGCAGCTACCCCGCCAGCCCCTTCCGCGACAAGATCCGCGAGCCGGCCGCCCATCTCGGGCTCCGGCCCGGAGAGTGATCCCTACTTGAGGTCGGCCCACACCTCGATGAGGTGGCGGGCCACCGCGAGCCTCGGCGGGCAATGAAGCTTGCCGACCTCGGTTGTCGCCAGCATCGCCTTGACCTCGTCTCGCGTGAACCAGCGGCAATCGTCCATTTCGGCCTTGTCCACCACGATGTTGGTGGAGATCGCCTCGCCATAGCAGCCCAGCATCAGGTTGGCCGGAAACGGCCACGGCTGGCTGGCATGATAGCGGACGGCGCCGACGTCGATGCCGGATTCTTCCTTCGTTTCACGACGCACGGCGTCCTCGACCGTCTCGCCCGGCTCCATGAAGCCGGCGAGGCAGGTATACATTCCTTCTTCGAAGCGCGGCGTCCGGCCGAGCAGCACCTGGTCCTCACCGTTCTGGATCAGCATGATCACCACCGGGTCGGTGCGCGGGAAGTGCTGGGTGCCGCAGCCGGTACAGGTGCGCTGGTAGCCGGCGGCAATGCTGACCGTCGGTGCGCCGCAAACGCCGCAGAAGCGATGGCGCTGGTGCCAGAATAGGGTGGCGCGTGCCTGGGCAACCGGGCCAAAGCCGTCGGCGCCTACCACGGCGTCACGGGCAAGGCTGCGAAGATCGACCAGGCTCTCGCCGGGTTCAAGCTCAGGCTCGGTCTTGAACTCGCCGGCAAACCACGGGCGTTCCTCAAGGTCCAGACCGAGAAAGATCTGCGTCTCCGTTTCCTGGAACAGCGCGTTGGCCGCGTTTCCCTCAAAGTCGAGGCGGCCCGATTTCACCAGCACACGATCGCCGAACAGCATCATCAACCGGCGGCGCGGGTCGGCGAGATGGCGCTGCACGAGCGCTTCGTCGGTGCGCTGTTCGGAGTGCCGGTGAAGCAGGTTGTTCGAATAGGTGTTGTGGCTGGACCAGTCGAAGCCGGAGGGAGGGTCGGAAGGCAGGATCATCGTGTCATTCGCTTTCAGTGGACCGGCTTTCATCGCCGGCCGGGTACTTGCGGCCGTCCATCAGAAGCGATTGTTGCGGCCGATATTGAGAAGTCTCAGCACCAGCCAGACGGGTATGACGACCACGGCGCCGAGCAGGAAGTAGCGCCAGACGCGGTCGACGGCGTCAAAGCCCATCGACCAGATGCGGTCGACGAAGCGCAGCGCGGACGTCACGATGTCATAGGGTTCTATGCCGAGCGCGGCGAGCACGACGCCGACGACCAGGGAGAGAATGACGAGCCTGAGAAGGAGGCGCGCCGGGCTGTCGCCGAACAGGCGCACGAAACGATCGGACATGGAAACGCTCCGGCTTTCCGGTTGGGGAGGTTGCCGACAGATAGGCGCGGCAACCGACCTTGTCCAGCCTCAAGGCTTTCCGGTATCGACTAGTTCAAAGTGCGTTCCGCCACGGGGCTGTCCAGCGAGAAGGCTGGAATCGTGACGTCGAGCGTGGTGCCGCGGTCGTCGACCATCCTGTAGCTGCCGGACATGATGCCGCTCGGCGTCGAGAGCGGGCAGCCGCTGGTATACTCGAAGGCTTCGCCCGGCTCGATGATCGGCTGCTGTCCCACGACGCCCGGACCGGTCACCGTGCGGCGGAGACCGTTGGCGTCGGTGATCTCCCAGAAGCGGGTCATCAGTTGCACGGCGCGCCGCCCGTGATTGGCGATGACGACCCGGTAGGACCAGACGTAGCGGTGCTCGTCGGGCTCGGACTCTCCGGGGAGATAGCTCGGCTCCACCGTGACGACGATTTCATGGCTGACGGCTGTGAACATGGCGGGCGCATCCCGAGTTGCTGCTCGGCGTCAGTAAAGGCTTTCGGGGAAGAAGCGCAAGGCGAGATCGGCCAGCGTGCCGTCGGCGTCGAGCGCGCGCAACGCGCTGTCGATGCTGGCCTTGAGCGCCGCATTGTCAGCCGCCACCGCGATCTTCATGCCGTCGCCGAAATAGGCCGGCTCGGTATAGGCACCGCCGGAGAAGGCGCAACAGCCCTTGGCAACCGGCCCGGCCAGCCAGAAGGAAGCGCCGACGGCGCCGGTAAAGACGGCGTCCAACTCGCCCTTCTTGAGAAGAGCGAACAGCTCCGCCTCGCTGTCCGAAGGGCGAAGCTTGGCAGCGGGAAAAAAGTCACCGATAAAATCGGCGTAACGGCTGCCGGCGATGACGCCCACCGACTTTCCCGAAAGCGAACGCGGCGATGGCTCCACCAGAGCCGGCCACCGCCGGACGAAGCGTGCCGGTTCTCTGAAATAGGGAACAGAGTAGGCGAGGTGCCGGCGCAGGGCCGGCGTGTCGGCGACACCCGCGGCGATGGCGTCGGCCTTGTTTTCGCGCACCGCATCGAGCAGGAGCGGAAACGGCCGGATCTGGACCGTGCAAGGAATGGCAAGGCGAGTGCAGATCGCCCTCGCGACCTCGACGTTGAACCCGGTGATCAGGCCCGAACCGTCGATGAAGTTGAAGGGCGGGAAATCGTCGGCTGTCACGAAGCGAATGGACGGCGGGCTTGCGCCGGCAGCGGTCCCGCTACCGGGAGGGACGAGCCGTGGATAGTCGGACTCGGCGGCGTGGACAGCTGAGACGAACGGGCCGAGGAGACACAGGAGGAGTCCCAGACTTGCAGCAATCAAGCCTTTTGATATGTGCATCTTCGGTTACCCGGCGACCGCGGAAATGAAACTCCCACGAGGCTAGCCGAACTTCGGCATGGGCGGAAGCCTTGGCCTCTTGCCATCCGCGTTCCGAGCGGCCTTTGCCCGACGGTACGATCATCCCTTGGCTGGATAGTCGGAAAGCCGGCGGACGCTCGTTACCGGCACGCCACCGGATGAGATGCGGGCAATGGCGCCGCCGAGCGGCTCGATGACCGTCGCCATGTGAAAGCCGTTGGCGTGCAGGAGTTGATCCGGGCCGGCGACGATGCCGACATGTCCCTTCCAGAACACGAAGTCGCCACGCTTGAGAGCGTCGGGGTCGCCGTTCCAGTCAATCGGCTCGCCAACCTCCGCCTCCTGCTGGTCGGTATCGCGGGGGGCGGCGACACCGATTTCGGCAAGCGCGCGCTGGACCAGCCCCGAGCAGTCGATGCCAAGGCTCGACGACCCACCCCACAGATAGGGCGTGCCGACATAGGCGGCGGCGACAGCGACGAAGTCGCCGGGCAGCGGCGCTCCGATCGGCCGAAGATGCTTCATCACCGTGGCCGTTCCGTCGGTGAGCAAGGCATAGACGAGATTGCGTCGCTCCACTTCGCCTTTGACGGCCACGCGCGCGCCTTGAACCAGCGGGTAGGCGACGGGCAGCTTGAGATCGGACCCGGAAAAGGCGAAGGAGCGCAGTTGCGACACGACATGCGTCGGCTCCGGCGCCGAAAAGGACAGCGCCTCGGCCGGCATGTAGCCGACATAGCCGTCGCGCTCCATCTGGACGAAGGCCCAGCCCTCGTCATCGACATCGAGCACCCGGATGCTTTCGCCATGGAGCGCTTCGCTGTCGAGCGGGCAATCGAACCGCGGCTCGCGCCGAAGGCCGGCGAGAGGAGCGACGATCCTGGCCGATCGCGGCGCGATGTAGCGTTCGGCCGCCACGAGGCCGGCGAGCGCGCTATCGGCAAGGTCCGGGCGGGCAAAAGTGGTGCGGCGATCGGTCGTCAACGCGGCAGTTCCCTGGCTTTGTCCACGATGGTGTCGGCGAGGCGTTCGAGAAACAGCGCTCCTTCCACCGTGCGGTGAACGATGACGTTGCGGCGGTCGGCTTCGTCACGCTTGCGGCCCAATAGCTTCAACTCACCCATGGTGTCGAGGGCCCGGGTGATGGCCGGCTTGGTGACGCCGAGCTTCTCGGCAAGGCCGCGCACGGTGTGCGGAGGCGGTTCGAGATAGACCGTGAGCAGAACCGTGATCTGGCGCGGCGACAGGTCGGCGCCGTTCTCCCGCACGGTTGCGAGCGAGACGTCGTGCCAAAGTCTGAGAGCCTGAGCGGGACGCATGTCGATCGGCATGCGTCCCTTCTACACCGAATTCGTTTCGGAGGCGTTATTATCGGGCGATCAGCCGAGGGCCTGATTGAGGTCGGCAATCAGGTCGTCGGCGTGTTCGAGGCCGACCGAGAGGCGCAGGAGGCCCTGGCGAATGCCCAGTTCCTGCCGGACCTCCTCGGTGAAGCGCTGATGCGTCGTCGTCGAGGGGTGGGTGACGAGGCTCTTGGCGTCGCCGAGATTGTTGGAGCTCTTGATGATGCCCAGTTTGTTCACGGCGGCGAATGCACCCTCGCGGCCGCCCTTCACCTCGAGGGCGATCATGGTCGATCCGCCGGTCATCTGCTTGCGGCAGATGTCCGCCTGCGGATGGCTGGCCGAGCCGGGATAGATCACCTTCTCGATCCTGGGATGCCCTTCGAGGAAGGCGGCGATCTTCGCCGCGCTTTCCGCTTGGCGGTTGACGCGCAGCGAAAAGGTTTCGAGGGCCTTCAGCATCACCCATGCGTTGAACGGGCTCATGGTTGGGCCGGTCTGGCGCAGGAACACCTGCAGATGCTTTTCCAGGAATTCTTCGTCGCAGAGAACGACGCCGCCAAGGCAGCGGCCCTGGCCGTCGATGTGCTTTGTCGCCGAATAGGCGACCACATCGGCGCCGAGCTCCAGCGGCTTCTGGTAGAGCGCGGTGGCGAAGACGTTGTCGACCACGAGGCGCGCGCCGGCGGCGTGCGCGATCTCGGCCACGGCGGCGATATCGACCACTTCCAGTGTCGGGTTGGTCGGGCTTTCGAAGAAGAACACGCGCGTATTGGGCCGTACCGCCGCCCGCCACTGGTCGAGGTCGCGTCCGTCGACCAACGTGCAGGAAATGCCGAAGCGCGGCGCCAGATCCTCGACGATGTAGCGACAGGAACCGAACAACGCCCGCGCCGCCACGATGTGATCGCCGGCCGACACCTGCGACAGGATGGCCGCCGTGACCGCCGCCATGCCGGTTGCCGTCGCTCGCGCCACCGGTGCGCCCTCGAGCAGGGCCATGCGCTCCTCGAACATGGTCACGGTCGGGTTGGAGAAGCGACTGTACTGGAATCCCGGATCCAGGTTGAGGAAGCGCGCCTTGGCCTGCTCGGCGCTGTCGTAGACGAAGCCCTGCGTCACGAACATCGACTCGGACGTCTCGCCCCACTGCGAACGCAGGCTGCCGCCATGCACGAGGGCGGTATCGGGATGCCAGTTGGCCTTGGTCATGTCTTCGTCCTTCATCGTCGGCGTCCGAAAAAAGCGAACCCGGCTGCGCATGGGCGAGCCGGGTGTCAGCGATCGACATGTCCGTCCCGACCTTTTAGCAGCGTTGTTTAGCGTGGCGGCAAGCCGGTCGGCTCAAAGAACCACGAGGATGTCAACGCTAGGGGAAGCGCTGACAAAGGTCAAGCGGCCAATCATTGCCGGTCGTTGCAGGGCGGAGAGGTTGCCGCCGGAGGCAGCAAACGACCACGGCGAAACTGCGCATCCGCGTAAGGTGTCGTTCGCCATACCTAGATTAATTGCGAACCTCCACTGATTGTTGGTTGATGGCAGGCAAAATAACAGTCAATGCGCCCCCCTTTTGCGGAGCCCCGATGAACCCGACGACCAGCGTTGATCGCCGATTTTTCTTGCGAGTGATCCTGCCGATGTTCGGCTTGATCGCCATTTTGCTCGCTGGCGCCATGGCCGGCGTGCTCATGCTGTCGTCCAAGCAGAACCACCTGTCGAACGAGTTCCAGCAACGCACGGCGAGACAGGCGCTGCGTCATTTCGCCGATGAGCTCTCCAGCTTGGCAGCCGGTATGGCCGGCCGCGACGAGACGGCTGCGCATGTTACCGATGCTTTCGACCTGGAATGGGTCGCCAGCCACCTGCTCCCGGTCGAGGCGGAGGCCTTCTTCTTTGTTCTCGGGCCGGATGACCGCACGCTGTTCTCTCGCGTGGGCGGTCAAGTCGTGTCGGTGGAGGCACGCGGCGTTCTTCCGCCGGCCTTCGGTCAGTTGATCGCCCGCTGGCGCGCCGGTCGTCTCGCCGACGCGACGACCCAGCTCATCGCCGTCGACGGTACGCCCGTGTTGTTCGCGATTAGCGGCATTCATGCCGTCGCCGATGGAAAGGAGCCGGCCGACAACGGCCATGCTCTGGTCCTCGGTCGCCGGGTGGATCGCGCCAGTCTCAGGAAGATCGCCGAGACCTTCCTCTTGCCGAACCTCAGTTACGAGCCGGCCTTCGGTCAGATCACGACAGGTCCGGGCCGCCTGCGCCTGATGAGCCAGGACGGTACCATGGGCGACTCGCTGGTGTGGGATCCCATCCTGCCCGGCGATGAGATCATCAAGGCCATCGGGCCCGGGTTGGCCCTGGTCTTTGCCGCCTATCTGGTGCTGACGGCCGTGGTGCTGGTCTTCGCCCGTCGCGCCGTCCGGCTGATCAGCGTCAACGAGGAAAAGGCGCTGCACGATCCACTCACCGGCTTGCCGAATCGGCTGCTGCTGCTCGATCGCATGAAAAGACTGCTCGAGCCGAAGCGTGGCGAAGATGCTGCTGCGGCGGTCTTCTATCTCGATCTTGATGGCTTCAAGGATGTCAACGACAGTGCCGGCCACGCCGCGGGCGACGCCGTGCTGATCGGGGTGGCGCGCCGCCTGCGCGAGTTCTGCCGGACAGAAGACACGGTGGCTCGGCTCGGCGGCGACGAGTTCGTGATGGTCATTCCGACCGACGACCGGTTGTTGGCCGAGGCTCGGGCCGAGGCTGTGCTTGCCGCGCTGAGCAGCCCCTATCACTACAACGGTCGGCTGCTGGTCATCGGCGTCAGCATTGGCATCGCCCTGGCGCCCGAGCACGGCCTCGATGTCGCCGCCCTCTTGCACAAGGCCGATGCGGCGCTCTACGCCGCCAAGCAGGACGGCAAGGGGCGGGTTCGCTTCTATCGCAAGAGCATGCGTGAGGAGAGGGCGCCCGGCCGGCCGGTGTTGCTTTCCGCCGCTGGCATCTGAGTCCTCCATTCTTCGATTCCCGTGCCTCTTCGAGTTTCCATGGGCAACAAAACAGGCTAGAGCTTCGAACAGTCCGGCCGCGCCTTTCGGCGTCGGCCTCGTATCTTGCTTTCCGGACGCTCTGCACGCTCATGACCGACACCGCCGGCATTCTTCCCGCTCATCGCATTCGCGAACTGTTCGATGCCGGCGCCATCGCGTCGACGCGACCGCTCGATGCCGACCAGATCCAGCCGGCCAGCCTCGACCTTCGCCTGGGGCCGATCGCCTACCGGCTTCGGGCAAGCTTCCTGCCGGGCGGCGGCGCAACCGTAGAGGACAAGCTCGGCTATCTCGCGCTGCACGAACTCGATCTCAGCGCCGGGGCGGTTTTGGAAACGGGCGGCGTCTACCTTGTTCCGGTCCTCGAGTCTCTCGCACTGCCCGACGAGGTGTCGGCCTCGGCCAACCCCAAGAGCTCGACCGGCCGCATCGATGTCTTCACCCGCCTCATTACCGACCACGGTGTGGCGTTCGACCAGATCGCCGCCGGCTATCATGGCCAGCTGTGGGTCGAAGTCTCGCCGCGCACCTTCCCGATCAAGGTCCGGGCCGGCTCGCGACTCAGCCAGGTTCGCTTCCGCCGAGGCGACGCACGTCTCGATGACGCGGCTCTGGCCCTGCTTCACGCCCGCTATCCGCTGGTCGATCTGGAACCGCGCTTCGAGCATGGTCTGACGTTGTCGATCGACCTGGCCGGCGCCGGGGAGGGTGCGCTGATCGGCTATCGGGCCCGGCGACACACCAGCGTTCTCGACGTCGATGCCAAGGCGGCGCAGGATGTCGACGATTTCTGGGAACCGATCAAAGCGCGCGGCCGGCCGTCACTGATTCTCGATCCGGACGAGTTCTACATTCTCGTGTCGCGCGAAGCGGTGCAGGTGCCGCCGGAGACGGCGGCGGAAATGGTTGCCATCGACCCACTGGTCGGCGAATTCCGCGTCCACTACGCCGGCTTCTTCGATCCCGGCTTCGGGCATGCCCCGGCCGGCGGCAAGGGCGCCCGCGCGGTGCTTGAGGTGCGGAGCCACGACGTGCCCTTCATCCTCGACCATGGCCAGACCATCGGCCGCCTCGTCTACGAGCACATGGTGGAAGTGCCGACCACGCTCTACGGGCAGGGTATGGGTTCGAACTATCAGGCCCAGGGGTTGAAGCTCTCCAAGCATTTCCGCCCCAAAACCGCCTCTTGACAGCGCCGGGCGAGACTGCGATCTAGGGCGCGTCGCGGGTGTAGCTCAATGGTAGAGCAGCAGCTTCCCAAGCTGAATACGAGGGTTCGATTCCCTTCACCCGCTCCAGCCTCTCCTGTGCCCGTTCTCGTCACCCTGTCCTGTTCGTCAGGCGGCCTGTTCCCGGTTGCGCTTGCGCGTTGCGGCGGCCTTCTTGGCTGAAGCCGACCGTTCCTCCTTCGACCGCGAGGCAGCGGCCTTCTTTGCCGAGGCCGAGCGATCTTCCTTCGACCGGGAAGCCGACGCTGCGCCGCCTTTCCTGCCACCTTTCTCGGAGGACTCGTGGGTATCGGGGTGGCCGCGTCCGGAACCGGACTTGTTGCCGCCGCCGCTTTCCTTGTTGACGGTCGCCCAGGCGCGCCGTTCCGCTTCATCTTCGGAGACGCCACGCGACTCGTAGCTCTCCTCGATGTGTTCGGCCTTGCGCTTCTGCTTGTCGGTGTAGGCGGACTTGTCTCCACGGGGCATGGAACGTCTCCTTTTTTGGAGGTGAGTGCCGCCTAAACCGCTCGTCGACGGGAAAGTTCCGCGCCTCGCTTGTACGGTTGTCGCTTCACTCCCGTCTCTTGCCGCAGACTGCCGCCACCGCCCTGCCTAATCCTCGGGCGACCACGCGATTGGAACGCTGTCCTTGGGGTCGTAGGGCGCCTTGACGAAAACCGCTTTCCAGGGGATGTCGCCGCGGTTGACGACATGGTGGCCTTCGCCGGGCTCGCAACGCAGGAAGTCGCCCACGCCGAGCACGTGCAGCTCGCCGTCGACGTACATGTGAACCTCGCCGGCGATCGTCAGGAAGTTTTCCTCGATGTGCTGGTGCTTGTGGGTATTGAAGTGCTGCCCCGGCTGCAGCGTGACAACGCCGATGTCGACGCGCGGACCGCGCAACAGATACTTGGGGCCATGATCGCCGAAGCGATAGGCGTGTTCGTCTTCTTTGGTTTTGAACATTGTTCCTCCGCCGCCGTCCCCGTCCGGACGGCGGTCCTTGCTTGCCTTGGAAATGTTGATGCTGCCGCTGCCTGAGCAGGCGTCAGAGACCGGGAGCCTTCCACATCGATCGGGTGATGCCGGCATCGACGAGACGGCGCTGGGCGGCGTAAGCCTCGCGCCAGCGTTCGGTAACCTCCCCATAGAGAGAGTGGCGGCTGGCGTCCGGTTCATAGCGACGGCGCCAGCGGACGACGGCATCGGCCGCTTCAGGCAGTGACGCATATTCGCCAATGCCCACCCAGGCTGCGAGACCGGCGGCCAAGGCCGTCGCTTCGG
>JAUVXG010000202.1 GCA_030603685.1 Pleomorphomonas sp. | reverse complement strand
TTCCCGCTGGCTCGGCGACAAGGTGTGGCCGGCGGCCAAGGCGTCGGGCGTCAGCCGGGCCACGTTCGAGGCGGCTGTGGCCGGCCTCGAACCCGATCTCAGCCTGCCCGACCTCAAGCCGACCGGCGGCGGCAACGCCTTCCAGGCCGAGTTCCGGAGCCCGGCGACCTATCTCGCCGACAAAAAGCTCGACGCGCTGGCCGCCGGGGCGCGCAAGCGTTATGCCGCCAACCGCGCCACTCTCGACAAGGTGGCGCGGGCGACCGGCGTGCCCCCAGGCATCGTGCTGGCCGTCTGGGGCAAGGAATCGGCCTTCGGCGCCGCCAAGATCGAGAAGGATGCCGTGCGCACGCTGGCGACGCAGGCCTACATGGGCTCGCGCCGCGCCGAGTTCTTTCCCGAACTGGTGGCGGCGCTGGTCATCCTGGAGGAAGAACACATCTCCCGCGCGGCCATGAAAAGCTCGTGGGCCGGCGCACTGGGCCAGCCGCAATTCATGCCCTCGAAGTTCCTGTCGGACGCCGTGGACGGCGATGGTGACGGCCGCCGCGACATCTGGCGCTCGACGCCGGACGTTCTGGCCTCGATCGGCCATTACCTGAAGTCGCGCGGCTGGAAGGCGGGCGTCCCCTGGGGCGTCGAGGTGCGATTGCCGGCCTCGGTGCCGTGCAGCCTGGAAGGCCCCGATCAGGGCCAGCCACTTGCCGCCTGGGCCAGGGCCGGCGTGACGCGGGCCGACGGCCGGCCGCTGGCCTTGGGCGATGTCGGGCCGACCGGACACCTGTTGATGCCGGCGGGGCGCATGGGGCCGGCCTTCCTGGTGTCGGACAACTTCTATGTGCTGAAAGCCTATAACGAATCCGACGTCTACGCCCTGACCATCGGCATGGTGGGCGACCGGCTGAGCGGGCCGCAATCGATCCGGGGTGACTGGGGACGGGTAGCCGGCTTCAGCCGCGGCGACGTCCGGGTCATGCAGCGACGGCTCGAGGGCATGGGACACGACGTGGGAACGGCCGACGGGCTGGTCGGCTTCCGAACCCGCGTCGCCGTCGGCCGCTGGCAGGCCAAGAATGGGCTGCCCGTAACCTGCTATCCGGACAGGGCGGTGATCTCGACCCTGAAATGACTCTCCGCCTGGGATGACAGGGGGCGCCGAAGCGCCCCCCAACGTTGGTGCCTGCGACCCGTTCAGTGCAGGGCCGCCGGGCGGATGTCGATCCGCTTGGTCGTCTTGGGCTGATCGGGCGAACGCGGCACCGTCACCTTCAAGACGCCCTTGTCGAACTCGGCCGTGATCTTGTCGCGGTCCGGCGTGAAGGGCAGGGCGAACGAGCGCATGTAGGTGCCGCTCGAGCGCTCGGTCAGGCGATAGTGGCGCTTGTCGTCCTTCTCCTCGCGGTCGACCTTGTGCTCGGCCTTGAGGGTGAGCACCTCGTCGTCGATCTCCAGGTCGATGTCCTTGGGGTCGATGCCGGGCAGTTCGGCGGTCATCTCAAGGCCAGTCTCGGTCTCGGCGATGTCGACACGCGGGCTCAGGATGCTCTCGCCGCCGCCGGCGAGCGGAGGCAGGCCCCAACCGCGGGTGAAGCTGTCGAACAGCTGGTCCATCTCGTGGCGCAGCGACAGGAACGGATCCTCGTGTGAGCGAGAGGGAGCCGAACCGCGCCCGAATGACATCAGGGATTTCTTGTCCATGGCTAACTCCTCGTGTCTCGCGGAGTCCTGCCGGACGAACGCCTCATCGGTGTCCGCCAGAGGACCCTTAACGTGGCCCTTCATATATGGGGAGCCGAGGGTGCCTGTTGAAGCCCCGATGCGGTTCTAAGGTAGTCCCATCGATGTTCGATAGTCTCCCTTTCGGGCGCTGAGAGCCGCCGATCATATTGGCTCTGGCCGCCAGTTGACGCGCTGTATGTCGGGCCGATCGTGATGATCATTTTGACGGCATATCTATCCATAAAAGCCCGATAACACAGGGGATATTGGCTCGCTCGATCGTTGATATGCCCGCCTCTCGCGGCTGGATTGTCCGCGGGTCCGGGGTTGTTATCCAATACTGATTTCTGCAGGCTTCCAATTTTCGCCACAATGTGCTACTTGAAGCAATATGACAGTTAAACTTAAAGTTGAAAGCGTATTCAAACTCTTCAACGATACGCGAAAAGAGGGCATGGCGCTGCTGAGAAACGGCGCCTCCACGGACGAGATTTTTCGCAGCACGGGCGTGACCGTCGGCATCAACGACGTCAGCTTCGAGGTCAATGAGGGCGAGATCTTCGTCATCATGGGCCTCTCCGGCTCGGGCAAGTCGACCCTCGTCAGAACCTTGAACGGGCTCATCCGGCCATCGTCGGGCAAGATCTTCATCGCAGGCGAGGACGTCGCCAGCTGCGACATGAAGCGCCTGCGGGCCATACGGCGCCGGGAGATCACCATGGTCTTCCAGCATTTCGCGCTGTTCCCGCACAAGACGGTGGCCGAGAACGTCGCCTATGGCCTGAAAGTGAAAGGTGTCGGGCCGGCCGAGCGGCGCAAGGCGGCGATCGAGGCCCTGGCGAAGGTCGGGCTCGATGCCTATGCCGACAGCTTCCCGGGGCAGCTCTCCGGCGGCATGCAGCAGCGTGTCGGCCTTGCCCGCGGGCTCGCCACCGATCCGGCGATCCTGCTGATGGACGAGCCCTTCGGCGCGCTCGATCCGCTGATCCGGCGCGAGATGCAGGACGAGCTGATCGCGCTGCAAAAGGAACTGAAGAAGACCATCGTCTTCATCACCCACGACCTCAACGAGGCGCTGCTCCTCGGCAATCGCATCGCCATCATGAAGGACGGCGCCTTCGTGCAGGTCGGCACGGCGCAGGACATCGTCTCCAACCCGGCCGACGACTATGTGCGCGCCTTCGTGGCCGACATCGACCGCTCGCGCGTCTTCACCGCATCCGACATCGCCCAGGATGCCGATCATATTCCGCTCAAGGAGAGCGTTCTCGGCGCGCTCGTCGTTATGGACAAGGCCGGCGTCGACGTGGCGCATGTGGTCGATCAGGACGGCGTGCTGGCGGGCATGGTGACGCGCGAAGCGCTGACGGCGGTCAGGCCGAACACGCCGGTCGTCGAGGTGATGGAACCCGATGCGCCGAGCGTGACCAGCGAAGCCTATATCAACGAGATGTACGCCACGGCCCAGAACGGCGTTCTGATGGCCGTGACCGACAGCGACGGCAAGCTCGTCGGCGCCGTGGAGCCGACGGCGATCTTCGGGCATCTGACCCCCGATGCCGAACCGGCGACCGAAGCCGAGGAGGACGACGGCAAGGAAGACGCGGGCCCGCCATCCGATCAAACGGAGACCGAGCCCGCCAACACTGCCGATGCTCAGAAGGAGAAAAGCCTGTGAGCCCGTCCGATCTTCTCGTCATTCCCTTCGATGGCTGGGTCAACGCCTTCGTTCGCGGTTTCCTGGTTCCGAACTTCCGCCCGTTCTTCCGCGCCGTGCAGGTTCCGGTCAACGAGGTCCTGCAGGCGTTCGACGGCTTCTTCGCCTGGGTGCCGATGCTCGTTGTCACGCTGGTCTTCGCGCTCGTCGCGTGGCGGGTCGTCGGGCGGACCATGGCGATCATCACGGTCGTCGGTTTCGTCTTCATCGACATGATCCAGCTGTGGCCCGAGACCATGACGACGCTGGCGATGATCCTGACGTCGGTGCTGTTCTGCACCGTCATCGGCATTCCCGCCGGCATTCTGGTGGCCGGCTCCAACATGGCGTGGAAGGTTGTCAGGCCGATCCTCGACATCATGCAGACGGTTCCGAGCTTCGTGTATCTGGTGCCGATCGTCATGCTGTTCGGCGTCGGCATGGCCCCCGGCATCATCGCGACCATCATCTTCGCGCTGCCGCCGATCATCCGCATGACCAATCTCGGCATCCGCAAC
This sequence comes from Pleomorphomonas sp., assembly GCA_030603685.1. Classification (GTDB taxonomy): domain Bacteria; phylum Pseudomonadota; class Alphaproteobacteria; order Rhizobiales; family Pleomorphomonadaceae; genus Pleomorphomonas. The sequence continues at coordinate 4,136 of JAUVXG010000202.1, read as the reverse complement.
GTCCGCGAGGACCTGATCGAGGCGTCGGAGGCCTTTGGCGCCACGCGGATGCAGACCTTGATCGAGGTTCAGCTGCCGCTCGCCATGCGCACCATCATGGCCGGCCTGAACCAGACGCTGATGCTGGCCATGTCCATGGTGGTCATCGCCGCGCTGATCGGCGCCGGCGGCCTGGGGCTGATCGTCAACACCGGTCTCGGCCGTCTCAACGTCGGGCAGGCGACCGCCGGCGGCGTCGGCATCGTCATCCTGGCGATCGTGCTCGACCGGATCACGCAGGGTCTGGCCGAGCCGGGCTCCGGCAGCCGGAAGCCGCTGCTCGGCTCGTTCAAATCGCTGTTCCGCAGCCAGGACATCGAAGCCGTCGCACCGGACAAGGCGGTCTGAGACAATCAGGGATTGTGCGGCGAACCCGGTTCGCCAACATGCCCTATCTCATTGTTTTCATGCAGCTCCGGGCGCAGAGCCTGTGCCCACTTTGCTGGAGTTGCTCTGGATGCCGCGCGCTTCTGCGCCGGTTCAAACGGGGTGGTCGCGCTTGATGGCGCGGCCCCGAGACGCCCATCATCAAACTGGAGATCAGAAATGACCAATGCTTTCCGCAACACGATGACCGCCGTGGCGCTCATCGCCGGCGCCGTCGGTCTTTCCGCAGGTCCCGCCAGCGCCCAGGACATGCCGGGCAAGGGGACGACCATCAAGATGGCCCAGGCGACATGGGACACCGGCTGGTTCCAGGCCGCGATCTACAAGCAGCTGTTCGAGACGCTGGGCTACACGGTCGAAGGCCCGACCACGCTTGACGCGCCGATCTTCTATCAGTCGGTCGCCCAGGGCGACGTCGACCTCTGGGTCAACGGCTGGTTCCCGCTGCACGACACCTACAGGGAAACCTTCGACGGTTCGGCCTCGATCGTCGGCGCCATCGCCAAGGGTGGCGCGCTTCAGGGCTATCTGGTCGACAACGCCGCCGTCGAGGAGTTCGGCATCAAGACGCTGGACGACTTCAAGCGTCCGGAGGTCATGAAGGCCTTCGACCGCGATGGCGACGGCAAGGCCGATCTGGTCGCCTGTCCGCCGGGCTGGGGCTGCGAGGTCACCATCACCGAGCACATGAAGAGCTATGAGCTCGGCGAGGCCATCAACCCGATCAAGGCCGGTTATTCCGCGTCCATGGCCGATGCGATCGCCGCCTACAAGGGCGGTGAGCACATTCTGTTCTACACCTGGACGCCGAACTGGACCGTCAACGAGCTGAAGCTCGGCGAGGACGTCACGTGGATCGAGGTGCCCGAGAAGGACGGCGTCGAGACGCCGGCGGCTGCCGAGGGCATCAAGGCCTGCGTCGAGGATCCCTGCCGCATGGGCTTCGTCGCCAACGACATCGTGCCCGTCGTCAACAATGCCTTCCTCGACAAGAACCCCGCCGTGGCGACCCTGCTCAAGGGCGTGCAGATCCCGCTCGAAGACATTTTCGCGCAGAACGCGGCGATGAACGCCGGTGACGACAAGGTCGACGCGCAGGCCGCCGAGTGGATCAAGAAGAACCAGACGGCCGTCGACGGCTGGCTGGCCGACGCGCGCGCCGCCGCCAAGTAAGGCTCGTTTCGTTCGAGCCGGAGGCGTCCGGCTCGGGCGGACGGCGGTTGCGTGAAACGATTGGGGCGTCGATCTGAACCAACTCAGATCGACGCCCCATTTTCTTGTCTGGACGACATCGGCGATATCGCCGACCGCTGGATGCTACTCCGCGCTGGCCGCTACGGCCGGCTGATAGTGCGGCTGGAACAGCCGGCCGCGCTCGGTCCAGAAGACGATGCCGAGGGTCAGCACGGAAAGGCCGAAGTAGCCCGTCGTCAGCGGAACGATGGTGCCGTCGAAGGCCTGGCCGATCACCGCGCCGCCGACGGTGCCGACCAGCGTGGTGAAGGCGCCGATCAGCGAGGAGGCGGTGCCGGCCACTTCGCCGAGGGGATCGAGGGCCAGCGCGTTGTAGTTGGAGATGGCGATCGAGAAGAAGAACTGCATCGCCACCATCATGAGGATGAACAGCCACAGCGGCGGCAGGCCGTTCCACAGGTAGGCGGCGGCGAGGAAGACGGCCGCCAGGCCGGTGTGGATGACGTGGCTGCCGTGCGACAGGCGGCGCATGCCCCAGCCGCGCACCAGGCGACTGTTGACGAAGGCGGCGATGCCGCCGGTGATCGCCACCGCGGCGAAGGCCGCCGGGAACAGCGCGCCGAGGCGATAGCCGTCGGAACCGAGGATCTGCTCGGCCGAGCCGATGAAGCCCATCAGCATGGCGAACAGCAGGCCGATGGCCAGCGAGTAGCCGACAGCCTCGCGGTTGGTGACGCAGATGCGGGCGGCATCGAGGATCGACCGCACCGACAGGGCGCGGCGGAACTCGGGATGCAGCGTCTCGGGCATGCGGATGAAGAACCACAGGCCGACGGCGACCGACAGCGCGGCCATGGTGGCGAAGATGGAGCGCCAGCCGGCCAGCGCCAGCAGCAGACCGCCGAAGGTGGGCGCCAGCACCGGCACGATCATGAACACCATCATGGTGAAGCTCATGACGCGGGCCATCTCGCGGCCGGCGTAGCGGTCGCGGACGATGGAGACGGCGATGACGCGCGCGGCGGCGGCGCCGATGCCCTGCAGCACGCGGGCGATCAACAGGCCGGCGAAGCCGGTGGCCATCGCCGACACGACGGCGCCGACGATGAGGATGACGAGGCCGGCGATCACCAGCGGACGGCGTCCCCAGACGTCCGACAGCGGCCCGTAGACGACCTGGGCGATGCCGAAGCCGACCATGTAGGCAAAGACCACGAGCTGCAGCTCGTTGGCCTCGGCAAGGCCGAAGCTGTCGCCGATGGCCGGCAGCGCCGGCAGCATGGTGTCGATGGCGAGGGCCGTGAGGCCCATCAGGGCGGCGATGAGGGCGACGGTCTCGGCAAAGCCGGGACCCTGGCGAGCCGGCAAGCCGGTCGTGGTAGTCATGACGAAACCTAAAATGCTGGAAGCAGGGCCCGGAGAATGCCGGGACGCGCAAACAAACAACCGTTGCGGCCTGCCTGGGCGTGTCTTGTAGCGTTTCAGAGACGTTTTTTCCAGCCCGGACGGCCGGAGTCAGCAAAATGTGATCGGGGAAACGCTTAGGACGACGGGAGGGCGACGGGTCCCCGGCGGTTACGCCCGAAGCAAACCGGCCGCACCGATCAGTCGGCCAGCTTTTGGTAGAGTGGAGCGAACGTCTCATGGCTGCCATGATAGGCGGTCATCACGCTTGTTCGCGGCTTGCTGCCCTGACGTTTCGCCACCAGATCTTCCAGCGCCTCGCAGACCAGTGCCTCAAGCCCGCGACCTTCGCGACTTGCAATCTCACGGAGAGACTGCAAGGTCGTGGCATCGATCTGAACAGTCAGCTTCTCAGGGGAGGCCACGATGCGTCTCCATTCGTCGTAGAACTGTCGCGTGACGCAGGACGATGTTTCAAGGATCGGGAGGTTCGCGGTGTCCGTCATGGTTTCGGCGTCAGAGGTGGAGAGAAACTTCGAGCGCTATCATGATCGCGCCCTGTCCGAACCCGTCCGAGTCATCAAGGACGGCAGGGAGACAGTGTATATCATCTCGGCCAGGGTCTACCGCGAAATGAAGCGTGCGCAACGCGACTCTCTGGCGTCGGCCGATCTGACGGACGACGAACTAGCTTTGATCGACACGGCCGAGATACCCGCCGCACATCGCCACGAGTGAATCTCGCTCAATCGTCCGAGTAGGGCCCCGGGATCGAGCCAGTGATGTCGGTCGGCGAGTAGCCCTGGATGGGTTGGGCGCCGATGTTCCAGCCGATGTTGCCGGCGCCCGTCGGCGGCGGCACGTAGGTGCCCTGGCCCACCGGCGTGCAGATGTAGCCGGGTGGGCAGCCGGGCGGCTGGGCGGCCGGCGCGTCGGCGTAGATCGGCTGGGGCTGCTGGTACGCGGGCTGCTGATAGGCCGGTTGCTGATAGGCGGGCTGCTGGGCGACCGGATAGGCGCCGTTGCCGATCGGGGCCGGCGGCAGCGGCGCGTCGAAGGACGGATTGCCGGCAGCGTAGGTCGGTTCGACGGGCATCGGCTGCGGCGCGGCC
>JAUVXG010000110.1 GCA_030603685.1 Pleomorphomonas sp. | reverse complement strand
GGAGCACCCGACCGCTACTATCGCGACGCGCGGCCGGCCAGGACACTTGGGTGCCACACCGCCCTCAGAGGGTTGCAACACAACAGCGCCCCGTTCTCCACAGTCGCTATTTTTTGGACGGCATCAGCCCTCGGGCTCGCCGCAGTGGTGGCCCCCATCCTGGTCCTCCCCGTGGCGACGCTGTCTCTCATTCAAGGGGGCATTGTTCTTCGCTCGGCGGGCCATCGCAGCAGCCACGCCGCCCGCTTCGGCAGAGACGCCATGCCGGTTCGCGCCATGGATGAGAGCTATCTGGCGGAGTCGGCGCGGTACAGGATCGGAAGAGGTGCCGAGTCTCATTTTTCATGGCTCGCCGGAATCCACGCGACGGATGCGTCATACGCGCTGAAAGCAGCCGAACAGCACGATGCCGCCGATACGTGGGTCGCGATGCTCGATCTCTGCAAGATTGTCTTGCCGATAAGCCTCTCGGCTCATGGTTTTGGCGACAGCGGAGCTCTGCCGTTTGCCCTGCTTGTCGCCGCCGCGAGCAGCATGATGCTCCATTTCATCGCCAGGAATCTGGGCATCCGTCCCGTCAAGGACGCCTTGCTGCGTCTGTCCGATCCGCCGCCCGAGCCACCAAAGAGAAAGGCTGCGCCGCCGAGTGCGCCGTCGGACGCACGGCTTATCATGGAAAGCGTCGAGTGGGCGCCCACCGGAATGACCCGCCCCGTGATCTCGGGACTATCGCTTCGTCTCCGCCTGGGCGAGACGACCGTTGCGCATGGGGCGCCGGGTTCGGGAGCGACGAGTTTCGCCCGGTTGGCGGCGGGCATGATCGAGCCGACCTCCGGACGTGTTCGCCTTCGGGGCTCGGCAGTGCTCATCGATCATCAGCGGTTCCTGGTGCCGGGAACGCTGCGACACAACCTGTCGCTGGGAGACCCGGACATTGATGAGCAAACCATGAGATCGGCGCTCGAAACAGTGAGATTGAACGCCGTGTTCGAGCATCGAGGCGGGCTCGATTTCATTCTCAAGGGCGACAGCCCACGGATCAGCGGCGGGCAGATTCGGCGTCTCATGATCGCCCGAGCGCTTTGCCGCACTCCCGACGTCCTGATCCTGGACGGCGCGCTGGACAATGTTGAAACGGAACTTGCCGGTTCCATCCTCGCCGATCTCGGCAAACAGGGCCTGGCGGTCGTGGTCACCACCAAGAATCTCGATCTTCTTCGCTTTGCCGACCAATCCATTGAGCTAGGGGTCGGGGGTGAGTGACGGGGCTGTTCCGAACGAGCGGGTGCGCCGCCGCAGGGTGCGTTTCACTGCACCGTCCAGGCGGAGCCAGGATGCAGGTCCGCTGCTGATCCGCATGGTGGATGGAGCAAGGCTGTTCCATCGCGGAGGGCTGGGAAAAGCCTTGCTGGACCGTGCCGACCGGATCGATATGGTCTACCCTATGGCGGCCGGTGGGCCGCTTTTGCTTCGTCCATGGATAGCCCGATGGCGACCCGCCGCCCTGCACATGGCCTATCTGGCAGACGTTGTGCTCTGCGGGGTTCCCGCCTGCCTCGCGCTCCTTCCTTTCCTGCTGCTTCAGGCGCCGAGTGACACCATCCGGATCGGCTTGGTCGTCGGGACGACCATGCTTTTCTTGGCCTCCCGACGAAGCGAGAACCGGCTGAGGCGTGACGAGAGCCTGCGCGTTCATGCCCGGTTCTGGGACCATCTGCTGCGATCGCCTCCTCCACCGGCGGATCCTGACGATCTTTCAAGCGATGCCCGAAGCCAGGCCTTCCAGTTGAAACAAGCACTTGAGGGCGCACTCACCGCTGCTGGCGCGGTCCGGCGGATGGTTGTCCGCGCTGCCTCGCTGGCACTGGCGCTGCTCGGGTTGATCTTCGTTGAGCACTCGTTTCCTGCCCTCGCGTTGTCGGCTCTCCCGGCCGGCGGGCTCGCGCTGGGCATGTTGGTTGCACAGGGAAGCGACCGGCTTCGCGCTCGGCTTGATCTGGAAACCAACGCGCTCGCGCGCATCGAAAACAGGTATGCGTCACGCATGCCTCTTCTGAGACAGCTCGGCCTCGGAGACAGCGCTCTTCTCGACCTGGAAAGGTCGGGACGGCGACAGGCGCGCTTGGCATTTCGGGCCGGGTTCGTCCGGACCATCGACAAGCTTCTACCCGGCATCGTGGCGGCCATCGCCCTGGCCATCACCATTCAAGATCGAGGGCCGCGGGACGCCAACCTTCCCGCCCTCCTTCTTTTCATTCCCGTCGTTCACGGCGCGGCCCGGCTCGGCCAGCAGGTCGTACGCTTCCGGTCTGCCCGCCGTCGAGTCGCCGAAGCGGAAGCCGTCCTCGCCTCTTCAACAGACGACAGCGACGCCGAGCCCGCCGCGGTGGAGGAAGTTGCGCTTGCCGACATTCGCTTTCGCTACGACGCCGCTCGCCCGCTGATCGACAACGTCTCCCTTGTCCTGCAACGGGGGGACGTCGTTGCATTGACGGGACCTTCCGGCTGCGGAAAGTCGACCCTGCTCGACATCCTCACCGGCCTCTGCCAACCGGAGTCCGGCCGCCTGACGGTCAACGGCCGCGAGCGTCGGTGGGACTCCCTGTCCGGCTATCGGACGCGCATCGCCCGCGTCTTTCAGGACAGTCTGGCCGCTTCGTCGACAATTCGTACCGCGATCAGTTCCGACGCTCCTGATGCGAGTGATGAGGATATTCGCCGGGCGACCAACGACGCCGGCCTCTCACCGCTGATCGCCTCGCTTCCCATGGGGTTCGAGACATTGTTGGTCGAAGGCGCCCTTCCCGTCAGCCTGCTTCAGCAGGTGCTTGTCGCTCAGGCACTGGCGCAGGAGCCGGACTTGCTTGTCCTCGACGAGACGCTGTCCAGCGTCGACATCGAAGTGGCCAAGGGGATCGTCGCCGCCGCGCGGCGCAGAAACATCATTCTGCTCTATGCCACCCATCGCGAGGATCTCGCCGCGCTCGCCGACCGAAGGATCGACCTTCCAGCGTCGCTGGAACGAAATGCCGGTATTGCGGGATGAAATGACGGCTTGGCCGTTTTGCTCATGCGACCGCCCCGCTTATAGGATCGCCACTGCCGTTCAGCCCTTCGTCCCGCCGGGCTCCTTGTGAGCCGGCCATCAGGCCCCACCCAGCATGGCGATCCGCAAATACCTGCACTCCATCATGTTCGGGCTGATCGCTGGCATAGACAGCCTTGGCACGAGCGTCGCCTTCGCGGCGCTTATCTTTTCCGGCACGCTCGCCATCGGTTTCGGAAAAGGCGTCAGCGTCATCCTCCTGAGCTGCGTTCTCCTTGCCGTATATGTTGCCTGGCGCAGCGGCTACCGCTCCAGCCTGGCTCAGGTGCAGGAGACGAACATCGGCATTCTCGCCGCCGCGGTCTCTGCCGCCACCGCATCCATGGGCGGCGCAACGGACGCCGAAAAGGTATCGACCGTCTTTGCCATTCTGGCCGTCAGCACCATCGGAACCGGGGCGCTTTGCTATCTCTCGGGGCGCTTCCGTTTCGGCGTTCTGATCCGTTTCCTTCCTCATTCGGTCATCGCGGGCTTTCTGGCAGGCTCCGGCTGGCTGCTGATCGACGGGGCGTTGATGATGATCAGCAACGAAGCGAGCGTGGCGGGCATCGCCCGATCGGCGCTCGAACCAGCGGTCCTCGCCGTTCTCATTCCGGCCATCGTCTTCGCGACGATCATGAGCGTTGGCTTGCGGCTGACCGTGAGCCCGGCCGTCGCCCCCGCGATCACTCTCCTGGCGATCGGATTGTTCTACGGGCTCCTGCTCTCGGGGGGGCTGTCTGCCGAGAGTGCCCGCCATCTGCACTGGTTGCCCGACGTCCCTCCCGACCAGGCCGGACTGACCCTGCCCTCCCCGCTCTCCATCGCCCTGCAGGCCGACTGGCAGGCCGTTGTCGGCATCCTGCCGATCATTGCCGCCATACCGCTGATCACGATTGCCGGCCTGTTGCTGAACACCAGCGGGCTGGAAGCTGCCAGCGGACGGGACATCAACGCCAATGCGGAGCTGAAGGTCGCCGGGCAAGCCAACCTGGCGGTGGGCATTCTTGGTGGAGCCCCGGGCTTCACGGGGCTCGGAATGACGCTTCTCGCAGGCCGGCTCGGCGTCAAGGACAGATCGGCGGGACTGGCGACGGCACTTGCTCTTGCTCTCGCCTTGCCGTTCGCCACCGAACTCGCATCGGCGATTCCCCTGTTCGTTGCCGCCGGGCTGATGCTCATGCTTGGGGGAGAGCTGTTCTACGACTGGGCCATTGCCTCACGCCGGACCCTGCCCGCCCTGGAATGGGCTGTGGCACTGGCGATCGTCGTCTCCATGATGATCTTCGGGTTCGTCACCGGCATCGCGCTCGGACTGATCTTCGCGGTCGTCACGTTCGTCTACAACTATGCTCGTTTGCCTGTGGTGCGCCTGGAAGCGAGCAGTCGCGAGCGGCGCAGCCGAACGGATCGCTCGTCCACCGCCAACCATATCCTCGACGAGAACGGTCACCTCATTCAGATCATCGAGCTGCAGGGCTATCTGTTCTTCGGGACCGTCGAGCAGATCGTCAGGGCCGTTCAGCGACGGATCGGAAAAGATGCTACACCGCGCTGCCTGATCCTGGACTTTCGCGGCGTCAGCGGCATGGACTCCGCGGCCATGGCCGGGTTTTCCAAGATCTTCAACATGCTGGCGTCGGAGCGAGTGAGCGTGGTCCTGTCCCCCGCGACCCACGACGTCCGACAGATCGCCGAGCGCGCCGAGGGATCCCGAGGCAGGCCCTTGCCGGTGAGTGTGGAAATGGATCTCGACCATGCGCTGGAAGCGGCCGAGAACGAACTGCTGGCCGCCCACGGCGACACGGGGCAAAGCCGCAGCATAGCCGCGCATCTGGTGCGTGAACTCGGCCCGCATCCGCGCCTTCCCGCACGGATCTCCGCCATGCGGCGCATCGAGATGAAGGCCGATGAGACCTTGATCTCGGCTGGGGACGAAGCGAGCGATGTGTTCGTGCTGGCATCCGGACGAGTGAAAGTGCAGGTCACGCTCGAAAGCGGCCGCAAGCTTCGCCTTCGCAGCATGACTGCCGGCGCGGTGCTCGGCGAGGTGGCTTTCTATCTCGGTGGCAAGCGGACCGCCGATGTCATCGTGGAAGAGGATGCCGTTCTTTTCTGCCTGACCGGAGAGATGCTGAGACGGCTCGAGGCGGACGACGCGGAGCTGGCGGTGCTTGCCCATCGCCTGTTTGCGGCCACCCTTGCCGAACGTCTGGCACTCGCCAACCGCTTGGTGCAGCTCGCCTATGCATGATCACGGCGTAACGAGTGCCCCGACACGTTCGGAAGCAGACATCGAAATCCGACTTGTCGACAGTCACGAGATGGCACAGTTCGGACATCTGACGTTTCCTGCCTTTGCCAGTGCATTTTCGGAGACGCCTCCAGAGGGATCATCTCTACGACCATATCGATTGGCAGCCCTCAAGCACGGCTTCCCGGTCGGATTGGCGCTTGCGACGATGGATGCGAAGTCCGGGCAGGCAGAGCTCAGGTCGTTAATGGTCGCCAAGAGCCACCGGCGTTCAGGAACGGGCCGTGCGCTGCTTCATGCGATCGAGACACGGCTGAAAGAAGGCGGCGCCAGAACTGTCGCCGTGCAGTTTTCCGACCGGCTTCCTGGCGGAAGCGCCTTCGCCGCTTTGCTCGTCGTTGCCGGATGGACCACTCCCGAGCCGGAAAGAATTCGGATTCTCGGCCGCGTGGGCAGGACGGGCGACGTGTTTCGCGATCGTGAGGGCCTCGTGCAGCGGGCGCTCCGAGACGGCCTTTCGATCACGTCATGGCGCGACCATGGCGGCGACCCCAGATCTCTGATCTTGCGGGAAATTGAAGCCAGGAAAGCCCCCGACTGGACGCAAATCGGCCTCTTTGACGACACCGTCGACCCGGACTTCTCGATGGTTCTGACCGACAGGGCCGGCAAGGTGGTGGGATGGGTCATCTGCCAATTCCACGCGGGTGTCCGTCGCTGGGGTTTTCCGGTGGGCTGGATCCACGAAGAGCATCAAAAGCGCGGCTGGTTGCTCGTCGCCTATGCTCTGGGCGCACATCGCATCGAGCAGCTCCAGGGACCCGACGCGATCGCCGTATTTGAGAGCTCCTCCGGTCTTCCCATGATGTGGCGTGTTTTGGAGCATAGATTTGCGCCTTATGCGGATCATGTCGACCGCCTGCTCGCTTCCGAAAAGCATCTTTGAAGTTGCCGGACACCATTACTTTGCCAATCGGGACGAAAGTCCATCAATAAGAGACGATTTGCCTCGTCACCAAGCTGGCATCTGCCTCCTGGAAATCATAGGAATTCCGGGACTTCGGTGGCGTGATGCGTCGCACAACCAGCTTTCGGGACGCGTTTCTACTTTCGCGAGCCCACCAAGTCAGCGAACCTTCTTTCAAGCAAATGAACATTGAGGAAAACATGTCCGATACGATGACAGCCGTACGAAACCAGGTTTCCGAAAAGCTGATTGAGCGCGCCCATACGGACGGCGAATTTCGCGCCCTCCTCAAGTCCGAGCCGCACAAGGCCCTGCAACAGTTGCTCGGCGTCGACCCTGTTCCCGGCTTCAAGATCAACGTGATCGATGAAAAGCCCGGCGAGATCAACATCGTCTTGCCGGCTGAAATCGCTCAGGACGAACTCCCCGACGAGCTCCTCGACCTTGCTTCCGGCGGCGTAAGCTTCTCCGCGTTCATCCTGTACGGCCCCCAGCCTGCCAGGAAACCGGCCAGGTAAAAAGCGGCAGCGCTCGACCCAAGCCGAGGCGTGCCGCTTCCACTCCAAGCGACACGCCTCATCTTCCGAAAACTCGAACCAGGCATATGAGCTTCGCCTGCCTGAGAGCCCTTCCGAGACGAGACGAAGCCTCGACAGGCTTACCGCTCAGACAAGGCACGCCATGTGCTCGAAGCCGCCGGACGCAACGCGGTTCTCGCTAACTTCTTTTTTCTTTATCAGCTGCAGACGCGTTTCTGCACATCCCGGTTGACGCCGGGGCTCACAGCGCCTTACACTTTTACATGTCGAATAGCCTTGAGTGCACACTTCAGGAATCCAGAAGTGAATCCAGCCTTTGATATCGACGCTCTGCGCGCTGTGGTGGTCGGCATCGATCTGAGCAGCTTCGCGCGGGCAGCAGTGGAGCTCGGACGGTCTCAGTCGGCCATCAGCATGCAGCTCAAGAAGCTCGAACAGCAGGCCGGCACCCAACTTTTTGTCCGCAAGGGGAGAGGTTTGGTTGCGACGGAAGCCGGCGAGGCCCTGGCCGCCTATGCCCGCCAGATCATCGCACTCAATGACGAAGCGGCGCGCGTATTGGGAGCCGCGGTGACGTCGGAGACCGTACGCCTTGGTCTGCCGCAGGACTTCTTCGACGACGTGATGCCGGCGACGCTTTCATCGTTCGCAGCCGATCATCCCAAGGTACATGTGGAAGTCCGCGCCGGACCGAACCACACGCTGGGAGAGGAAGTTCAGGCCGGACGCCTTGATGGCGCAATCGTCTTTTTTCCGGAGGGCGCCGGCGGCGAGGGGGAGTGTCTGTGCAGACTGCCGATGCGGTGGCTCAGGCACAAAGCCGTTGCCGACCAGACAGTGCAGGACAGGGTCCCGTTGGTGATGTTCGATCATCCCTGCCTGTTTCGGCAGGCGACGCTGGCCGCACTCGATCAGGCAGACAGACGCTGGCGCGTGACAGTGACGACACCAAGTCTACCCGGTATCTGGGGCGCGTTGCGGTCAAAGCTCGGGATAGCGGTTCGAACCGGGCACGGCGTACCGGACGACATCGTTTGTGTAGACGACGGCGTCGGACTGCCAAACCTCCCAGCGATCGAGCTGAGGCTGCTCAGGTCGCAGAGCGTGACGCCGGCGGCGCACGAACTATGCGAGGCGCTCCGCCGCGAAACGATCGATCGAGTAGCTCCACACTGAAACTCACGACTCCATGAAGCTTGGTGCTGCATCATGGGTTCGCATTTGCTAAGTCTCGCACCACCGAGGGGTGTCCCGCCAAGGGGCTGAGATACTGTTGGCCGAACGGCAGCACAGTGACCCTTTGAACCTGATCCGGATCATGCCGGCGAAGGGACAGGTCTAGCCGCCTACCGCCTTTGCCGGCCTCGCTTGAGAGGCCATCATGCCAGCAACACCACAGCATAGCTGCCAAGTTCCCCCGATCGCCGCCACGATTGCAACGGTCTTCCACGAAGGCAGGATTCTCCTGGTGCGCCGGGCCAACCCACCGGATGTCGGCCGTTGGGGCTTTCCGGGCGGCAAGATCGAAGCCGGCGAGCCAATAGAGGTGGCTGCCGTGAGAGAACTCCTGGAGGAAACCGGGGTCCGTGGGCGGGCTCGCCGGGTCTTCACGGCGGTGGATGCCTTCGATTTCGACGAGAGCGGTGAGCTTCGCCGGCACTTCGTGCTGATCGCCGTTCTCTGCGACTGGATTGCCGGAGAGCCTGTTGCCGGGGATGACGCCCTCGAAGCGCGATGGTTTCGTCTCGATGAACTGGAGAGTGCCGGACTCGCCCTCAGCCTCGACGTCGCCAAGGTTGCCCATCTGGCGGCCGACCTCGCCAGGCAGGAGGCGGGCCGGTCATGATCGCCAACATCCTGACGATTGCCGGCACCGACCCATCCGGCGGGGCCGGCCTACAGGCCGACATCAAGACGTTCTCGGCGCTTGGGGCCTATGCGACATCCGCGATCACCGCCGTGGTTGCGCAGAACACCCAGGGTGTTCGCGACTATGTCGCGCTGGAACCGGCTTTCGTGGCCGAACAGATCGATGCCGTCCTTGATGACGTGCGGATAGATGCGATCAAGATCGGCATGATCGCCAATGCGCCGATTGCCGAAGCGGTTGCCGACTGCCTGCGCCGCCACTCGGCGCGCAACATCGTGCTCGACCCGGTCATGGTGGCCAAGAGCGGGCATGCGCTGCTCGACACGGACGCCGTTGCCGCGGTGCGCGACCTGCTTGTGCCGCTTGCGACGGTGATCACTCCAAACCTGCCGGAAGCGGCCGTATTGCTGGGGCGGGAGATCGACTGGACCTCAGCCGAAATGCACTCGGTTCTACCCGACCTCTACGCACTGGGTGCCGATTGGGTCCTTCTGAAAGGCGGACATTTGAAGGACAGCGCGGAGAGCACCGATCTGCTGTTCGGACCGAGCGGAATGACGGCCTTTCCGGCCCCGCGCATCGCAACCCGCAACGATCACGGAACGGGATGCACACTGTCAGCCGCTATCGCCGCACTTCTGCCGTCCCATGGCGTGGTGGAGAGTGTACGGCAAGCCAAGGCGTACCTGCATGGCGCGTTGGCGGCAAGCGACGCGCTCGATGTAGGGCACGGTCACGGTCCGCTTCACCATTTCCATCGCCTGTGGTCCGCATCGGAACCAAAGCTCTGACCGGCGGATCGTAAAGCCCCGCGCTCTATCAATTGCAAGAAGACAGAAAGTGACATACCCGGTTTCTTGAACTCACGGTCAACATACATTCGTTATTCAGAAACACATGCAGCGTGTAGACTCGGCCGAGACACAGTCGGGAGCGTGGACATGCCGCCGGATTCCTCAATCGGCTTCATCGGCCTCGGCACCATGGGCGCACCCATGGCGCTGAACCTCGTGCGAGCAGGGACGCCTCTCGTCGTTTGGAACCGCACACGAGACCGATGCGAGCCACTGGAACAGGCAGGCGCGACGGTTGCCTCTGACGCGGCCGAGTTGTTCGCGAGATGCGAGACCGTCATTCTCATGCTGGAGAATGACGCAGCGACCGATGTGGTTCTCTGCCGTCATCGTCCTGAGTTCGCCAACCGCGTCAGCGGTCGGACCATCGTCTCCATGGGGACCGTATCGGCGGACTATTCGAGGCGCCTTTCCGATGACATCCGCACCGCCGGAGGCCGTTACGTCGAAGCGCCGGTCTCGGGCTCGCGCAAACCGGCGGAAGCCGGACAACTGGTTGGAATGCTCGCCGGCGATCCCGAAGATCTCGCGCGTGCTCGGTCAATCCTTACGCCAATCTGCAAGGCGGTGTTCGAATGCGGCGCGATACCCGCCGCCCTGCAAATGAAACTCGCGATCAACACCTTCCTGATCACGATGGTCACCGGTTTGGCCGAGGCCACCCATTTCGCAGCACGACACGGCCTCGACATGAGCCGTTTCTCGAACATCCTGAACGCGGGACCGATGGCGAGCGAGGTCTCCCGGGTCAAGATTGGAAAGCTCGCGCATCACGATTTCTCTCGTCAGGCGGGGATCTCGGACGTCTTGAAGAACAACCGCCTCGTGGTCGAAGCCGCCCGCAATGCCGGAATCGCCTCCCCTCTGATGGATGCCTGCTTGTCTCTTTACAGTGAGACCGAAGGCCTCGGGTTCGCCGAAGACGACATGATATCGGTCATCCATGCCATCGAGGCGCGAACCGAACACACCTCGGTCAGAAGAGGAGTTCCGCCACATGACGGCTGATACGCTTTGGCAGTACCTTCCGAACTTGCTCGTCATTCTCTCGATTTTCACGGTGGGTGTTGCCAGCCCCGGTCCCGCAACGCTGATGATCATGGGAAGCGCCATGGCGAAAGGCCGCGCGCCGGCCGTCGCATTATCTTGCGGCGTGGTCCTCGGCTCGATGGTCTGGGCTTCTATCGCTGCATTGGGATTTGTCGCAGCGCTCAGAACATCCGCGACGCTCTTCGTGGCGCTCAAACTGGCCGGAGGCTTCTATCTTCTCTTCCTCGCCGCCAAGTCGTGGCGCTCGGCCTTCACAGCGAGCACGATCACCGCGCCAAGATCAGCCGGAACAGGCAGCCTGAGGCGTTCCTTCGCCCAAGGGCTTTTGCTGCACCTCACAAACCCAAAGGCGCCGTTGGTCTGGCTGGCGACCTTGTCAGTCGGCGTCGGCGAGACGGCCCCCGCCATGTTCCTCATGACTGCCATCCTGCTTTGCGCCCTCGTCGCGATGACCGTTTTCGTCGGCTACGCCTTCCTGTTCTCGACGCAAAGCGCCGCGCGGTTCTATCTCTCGGCCCGACGCCCCATCGACGCCCTGCTCGGCCTCCTCTTCGGTGCCGCCGCGCTCAAGATCCTGACCTACCGGCTGAGCTGACAGTCACCAGCATGGTGGCGCCTTCATTGTTTCATGCGGCAGCATGCCGTCATGCCCGACCGAACATCGCAACGCGTCTCAAGGCGTGACGACTGGGCCGACAATCGCCTGATCGAAAGCCGCGCACACCGCCGCGACGTCTCGCGGATCGTGCGGCACGGCCATGTCCGATAGCGCTAGGAAGAAGCGTTCGTGGTGGGCTGGTGTCGAAACAAGCGTCATCCTAGCCGGGTTTTCGCCAAGGGCGGAGAAGCCGTGCGTGACGCCCTTGGCAACATAGACATGCTCCCCCCTTTCAACTGTCACTCTCTCCTCGTCGACCAGGAACAGAAACGAACCTTCAGCCACGTGAAACACCTTCTCCTCATGAAAGGAGATATGTGCCGGTGCTCCCATTCCAGGCGCTACCGTCATGTCCATGACGGTGAACGGGGCCATGTCGCCGCCCAACAGGATGGTGGCGTCAATGCCGGAGAAGTTCGCCTTGCCGACGGGGGACAGCGCTCCGCTGACGAGCATTTTGGCTTCGGCATCGGGGGTCATGGACAATCTCCTTGCTTCCCTAAGTTTCCTCGCTTGAGCGAGCCGCGTTTCAATCAGTTTAATTCAAGATGATCTGTGGACGCTCTAAAACGTCGTCATGTAAAGTTCGAGCTTCCTATCGTCTGCCAAGTCGTTCGGTGTAATGACTAACTCCATTTTGATGCGATCCCAGCACGCCTGCTGGGACAATCGCTCCGACTGACAGTCGCGTCGCTCGTGCCAGTTGTTGAGGAGAAATTTTCGACCCGCTTCCGTGTCGAAGTTCAAATCTCCGATCCTGCGCAGCCTTCCGATCGGATGGCCGATATCCTTGAAAATCTTGAAAATAAGTTCCGCGCTGTAGATGGCACGTGAATCCTGCTTATAGAAAAAATCATAAGGCAGATGATAGTAGTCATATGCCGCCAATGAAGCTGGACTATTCAGTTGCCCTGCGGGGCGGTAGTCTTTCTTAGTCACGTATATCGCGAACTTCTGATTGACGCCGATGTTTATGAATTCATCCAGAGACACTTCCTCGACGCCACCTGTCTCCGCCGAAGACTGCATGACATATGGGCCGCCGCCCGTAATCCTGATGATCCCGACATGTGTATAGGTGCTGCCCGTGGCAAGGCCGAGCGCCCTTCCTTCAAGACTGTCTCGCTGCTGGAAAATCAACGATCCGCTCGGCGGATCCTTTGCAGAAAAATACTCTTCCACAACACTTCTGCCGGTTTGCGCGAGTGAACTTGAAGAAAAGCTCAGCGCGGCAACCGTCATGGCAATGGAAAGCCGTCTATAATTGCACATTGTCATCAACTGCTATCCTGAGCTTCTAGGGCTAAACCAGATCCAGCGTCGTTCGCAGCTCACGCGATCAGGGGCAGTCCGGAGGCGGCCATTCGTTGCGCTCCGTATTCGGATACGACAAATCTGGCATCAGCCGAGAGAAGAGCGATGCGGAAGCTTTTGACAGATCCCACCGAGGTCCAGTCAGAGATGCACAGCAAGCGTCAAGGGCGCAAGCACGCAGGTCGTCGCTATGGAAGACTGCCATAACTTCAAAGATCCAAAACCCACACTTCAGCAATATTTGTTTCTTGAAAGTTTAGGGCACTGCTAATCTCGACGTCAATCCCGATGTGTGGATCAACTTGCAAACGCTCGGCTCGATGATGAGAGAAGGCAGACACGAGATGACCGCGAGCATACCGACGATCGGCCACGACAATCGCGCGGCCTTGACAATCGTGCTTGCTGGCAGCGTCGTGCTCGCGCTGGCTTTCGGGGTCCGTTCGGTTTTCGGCGGCGTTATCCAGCCCCTGTCAAACGAACTGTTCGGCGGCGGTATCGAGGTCTTTTCGCTTTCGATCGCAGTTCAGAACCTGGTCTGGGGTCTCGCCCAACCCGGCTTCGGACTCATCGCCGACAAGTTCGGCGATCGGCGCGCCCTATGGCTTGGATTCGTCTGCTATGTCGTCGGTATGCTGATCTGCATCCTGGGAGTCACGCCGCTGGCCCAGCACGTAGGCGCGGGCGTATTTGTCGGCATGGGAATTTCAGGTACGGCGTTCGGCGTCGTCCTGGCTGCAGTCGGGCGGGCGGCACCGGAAGAGAAACGCGCTCGCTATCTTGGCATCACTTCAGCCATGGGCTCAACCGGACAAGTGATCCTGCCGCTTCTGGCGTCCTGGCTGGTCGAATGGCTCGACTGGCGCATGACGCTGGTTATCGTCACCTTCGCGCTCGCCCCCATGGCACTTTGCATTCCATTTCTTCGCTCGAATGCGAGCCAGGCAATAGCAGGTGCGGACAGCGCTCCGATCGCCCGGACGGTCAGAAATGCTTTCGGGCACTCAAGCTATGCGCTGCTCAGTGCCGGGTTCTTCGTCTGCGGCTTTCATCTCGCGTTCATTACCGCCCACCTACCGAACTATGTGCAGCACTTCTGTGTCTCGACGGCATCCGCAGCGGAACTGCGGGCACTCGGCCTTCAGGCGCTTGCTCTCGCCGGTCTCGCCAACATCTTCGGTACTCTCTTCGCGTCGCATCTGGGAACGCGATTTCCGAGACCCTACGTTCTTGCCGCAATCTATGCGCTGCGAGCGCTCACCATCCTGATCTTCATCTCGCTGCCGGTGACGCCTACTTCGGTCATGATCTTCGCGCTGGTCATGGGCGGGCTCTGGCTGTCGACCGTTCCGTTGACGAGCGCGCTGGTTTTGGCGATGTTCGGTTCGCGCGCAATGGGAACCCTGTTCGGCTTCGTCTTCCTGAGCCATCAGCTCGGTGGATTTGCCGGGGTGTGGCTCGGTGGCGTCTTCTTCGACCGATACGCCAGTTACGATCAGATCTGGTATCTCGCAATCGCCTTGGGTGCGCTTTCCGCCGTCGCGCATCTTCTCGTTCAGGAGCGTGCGGCTCCCCGCACTGGCTTGGCCTATGGCGAATGAACTTCTCCTGCTCTGGCTTGCGGCATTCCCGCTCATGGGAAGTCCTGGGCCCGCAACAATGAGCCTTGCAGGCCTCGGTACGGCTTTCGGATTTCGCCCAAGCCTCGGCTACCTTATGGGCATCATCGCGGGGACGACGGCTGTTCTGATCATGATCGCGACGGGCGTTACCGCCCTTGTCCTCGCTCAGCCGCTCCTTCTCACGGCTCTGACGATCCTCGCCGGGGTCTACATCCTCTATCTCGCCTGGAAAATCGCTACAGCGCCCGTAGGATCGTTTGAAGTGCGCCCGGATCAAGCGCCGGCGTTCATTCCGGGATTCACCCTGGCCATCGCGAACCCGAAGGCATTCGCTGCGATTGGAGCCGTCTATGCAGGCCATACCCTCGTCGACGACAACCTCACCGTCGATGCGGCCTACAAACTCGTTGCGCTCGCTCTTGTCATTGTCGTCGTCAACACCGCCTGGCTTGCCTTCGGCGCAGTCTTCTCGAGAGTTCTGACGAACCCCGTTGCCGGACGGGCCGCAAACGTCCTCTTCGCTACTCTGTTGGTGGTTTCAGTGGTTTGGGCGCTCGTCTTGGCATAGGGCCGAAATGGAGTTCTTTCTGGCCGACATCGGTGATCCGACCTTTGAACCACTGGGGAGCAGGGAGCAGCCCCCGGCCTGCGGTGCTAAACAACAGAACCCGCCGACAGAGACATCGCGACACTCGCGACGGCGTTGCGCAGCCACCGATGGGCGGGATCGCCGCCGCTCCGTTCATGCCAGACCTGGACGAAGTGGAGTGGTGGTACTTGAAACGGTGGTTCGAAGATGGTGAGCGACGCATCACCCTCATAAAGGGCAAGGGCATTCCGCGCCACGGTCAGGATAAGATCCGTTCCGCGGATCAGTCGTGGCGCGTTTCCCCAATGCGGCAGCGTGACCGCGATGCGGCGGACATGCCCCATGTCCCGCAGGGTCGTGTCGATTTCGGTGTTTGCGCCGTCCTTCATCGCCACGAGAACGTGGGGACGCGAAAGATAGGCTTCCATATCGAGGCGGTCCTTGCCTGCCATCCTCTCCCTGTCCGCAAGACAGGCGAAGTGCTCGACGGCAAGCTGTCCGACCTCCAGCCGTTCGGGGAGATCGGGGAAGACACCCAGCGTCAGATCGCACTCCCCATCCAGCACCAGACGAAGCATGGCTTCTCGGCTCGATTGAGTGATCAAAAGGTCGATGCCCGGCGCCTCAAGCCGCAGCAGTCTTGTCAAACCGGGAAGGATAACGGCGGAGCCATAATCGGACATCGCAAGGCGGAACACCCGTTTCTCCCGAGCAGGGTCGAAGCCGCTCGGGCCCAAAACCTCCTGCATCTGTCGCAGGGCTTCGCTCAAGACCGGCGCGATCTGTTGCGCCTTGGAACTCGCGACAAGCTGTCCGCCTCGGCGGATCAACAAGGCATCATCGAACAACAGCCGCAGGCGCGCGAGCGCATGGCTGACGGCGGGCTGGCTCATGTTCAACCGAGTGGCTGCGCGCGACACATGCTGTTCGGACAGGAGGGCATCAAGGACCACCAGAAGGTTGAGGTCGATACCACGAAGATTATTCACGCCATGCATGTCAATGATGATACATCGGAATTTCCATAGGCAAAGCAAATAGTGCATCCGGTGCGCACTGGAGGTTGTTCACCATGCAGACCAATGCACTGCTTCTCATGTTCGCCGCCATCATGACAGGTGCGGTCGTTCCGTTTCAGGCCGGGGCCAACGCCGCCCTCGGGCGAGCGCTCGGTCATCCGCTGTGGGGCACGCTCGTATCCCTTTGCGTCAGTTTCGCCTTTGTCGTGCCCGTCATGCTGCTGGCGAAGGTACAGGCGCCAACTCTGTCGAACCTCGTACAGGCGCCCCGCTGGATATGGATCGGCGGCCTCGTCGGCGTCGCCTATATCACTGGCGCGCTCATGCTCGCGCCCAAACTCGGCGCCGCCGGCTTTATCATGGCGGTGATCGCCGGACAGATGCTGGCATCGATCATCATCGACCAGTGGGGACTCGTCAGCCTGCCTCAACAAACTGTCTCGTGGTCCCGCGTTACCGGCCTCGGTCTGATCTTCCTCGGGTTGATCGTGATGCAGCTGCCGGCACTGGGACTGAAACCGTCCGCCGGGCCGTGACGGTTCGAGATTCACGCCCGCTAACTCACATCGACTGCGGCCTTCTGGACGATCGGTAAGCCGCATGCAGTTCAGGCCGACCATTCAGCAACGGAAGGAAGACAACCCAGCGATGGAGATCATCCATCGCGATCTGGTCGACTGAACCGCGCCGGGTTCGTCGGAGGCTCGGCGCTTTGAGTCAGGCGGCGACTGCCGCCTGCTCCTGTTCGTCCCACCAGCGTTGTTCGGCCTCGGCCGGCGGGATGTTGCCGATCGGCTCGAGGAGC
>JAUVXG010000128.1 GCA_030603685.1 Pleomorphomonas sp. | reverse complement strand
CCCGTCGCCTTGCCCGCATCGAGCTACGGCTTGGGGCGGCGCTGTTCGACCGTGTCGAGCGTCGCCTCAGACCTACACCGTTGCTCAGGGACATCCTGCCGCAGCTGTCCGCCATGGCGGCGGTCGCCGAGGAGGCCGGCAACCGGCTCCGCCGCTCACGCGAAGAGGCGGCCGGCAACGTGCGCGTTTCGAGCCTCGGGCTCCTTCACGGGCTGATCCTGGCCCCGGCGCTCGGCGATCTCGCCACCGCCCATCCCGACATAGAGATCGACCTGACCATGGAGGACCGCAGCGTCAGCTTCGAGGACCGGGAGGCCGACCTCGCCGTGCGGCTCGGCCGAGGGCCGGTGGACAACGCCACCATACGGCGCCTGGGTCGCCTCGCCTTCGCCCTCTACCAGCCCAAGGCGGGCGCGCGATCCGGCCGCGTTGTCGCCTACGGCCAGGATTACGCGGAAATGCCGGAGATGATCGCCCTGATGGCACTGCGTCCGGACGCCCGCGTCGCGGCGCGCTCGAACCGCCTCGACGTGCTGGCCGAAGCGGCCGCCTCGACCGGCGCAGACGTCATGCTGCCGGTGCTGATGGGCAACGCCGACCCGCGCTTTGTCGAAGTCGCCGGCACCCGTGGCACCGCCTTTCGCGACGTCTATCGCCTCGCCCATCCTGAACGCGGCAAGGCACCGGCGGTCCGTGCCGTCGCCCGCTGGATCGATGCGACGGTGAGCCGACGGTTCGAGAAAAGCTAGCTCACCACCAGGCGTGGAAGTGATGCACCGGGCCGTGGCCTCGGCCGATCTCCAGGCGGTCGGCAGCGACGATGGCCGAGGTGACGTAGGCCTTGCCCTCGGCGACGGCGGCGGTCATGTCGAGCCCCTTGGCAAGGCCGGCGGCGATGGCCGAGGAGAGCGTGCAGCCGGTGCCATGGGTATTGCGCGTCGCATGACGCGGCGCCGTCAACCAGCGCTCTCCGTTGCCGTCGAGATAGAGATCCGCGCTTTCCGCCCCGGTGCCGTGACCGCCCTTGATGAGCACCGCTTTCGGGCCGAGCGACAACAGCTCGCGCGCCGCCGCCAGCATGTCCTCAGGCGTTTCGTCGACCGTCCGTCCCAGCAGCTTGCCGGCCTCGGGAAGGTTGGGCGTGATGAGGCTGGCCAGCGGGAACAGATCCTCGCGCAACGTCGCCACCGCTTCGGCCTTGAGCAGGCTGTCACCCGAGGTTGCCACCATCACCGGGTCGAGCACGACGCGACTCTGGCCGTAATCCCGGAGACCGGCGGCAACAGTTCGGATCAGCTCGGGACTCGCCAGCATGCCGATCTTCACGGCGTTGACGGCCAGGTCGGAGAAGACGGCGTCGATCTCGGCCCGGACGAAATCGGCGGGCGCTTCGTGGATGGCCGTCACGCCCTGCGTGTTCTGCGCCGTCAGCGCCGTGATCACCGACGCGCCATAGACGCCGAGCGCCGAAAAGGTCTTGAGGTCGGCCTGGATGCCGGCGCCACCGCCCGAATCCGACCCCGCGATGGTAACCGCGATCGCAGTCATATCCGCGCCTCCCATGCCCTAGCCGCATCGAGCCATTCGGTGAGCCGCGCCTCCGGACTGGCGGCGGACAACACGTCCGAGATCACCGCCACGCTGTCGGCCCCGGCATCCCAGCAGATCGGCGCGCGGTCGATAGAGATGCCACCGATCGCCACCAGCGGCTTGTTGGTGATGCGCTTCCACTCGGTGAGCAACTCGGGGCCGCTGGCTGGCGCCGCGTCATCCTTGGAGACGGTCGACCAGATCGGCCCGAGCGCCACGTGATCGGGATCGACCGCCAGCGCCCGATCAAGCTCCGCCCGGTTGGCGGTGGAGACGCCGAAGCGAATGCCCGCCGCGCGGATCGCCTTGAGGTCGGCGGTATCGAGATCTTCCTGGCCGAGATGCAGCCACTCGGCGCCGAACTCGATGGCCTCCCGCCAGTGGTCGTTGACCACGCACATGGCGCCGGCCGCCTTGCAGAGAGCAAGCGAGTCGGCAATTTCCTTGCGTCGGGTTTCGATATCGGGCGCCTTGGTGCGGATCTGCACCAGCTTCAGGCCGAGCGGCAGGAGGCGCGGCAGCCAGGCGGCACGGTCGATGATCAGGTAAAAGCGGTCGAGCATGGGCAGTCCGTCAAGAAGCAGGAAAAGGCTGGCTCAGTGGCGCATTGGCCGGCTGGCGTGGATGACCTTGGTCGCCTGCGTGTAGATCACGCGCAATAGATCCTCGGCAATGGCCGGCGCCACCATCCAGCCATAGCGGAACAGGCCGTTGACGGCGATGATCCGCTCGCCGACGACCACCTTCGGCACACCGTTCATCAACACCGGCATCAAGCCGGAGCGTAGCTCCAGCACCTCGGCGTCGGCAAAGGCCGGCAACAGCGACACGGCATGCATCATCAGTTCGCCGGCCGACCGCACCGACACGCCGCTGCGGTCGTCATCGACCGTCGTGGCGCCGATCACGTAGACGCCCTGGCCACGCGGCGTCACATAGAGGGAGTGCCGGTTGTGCAGCAGTCGGATCGGACGGCTGAGCTCGATCTTGTGGCTGCGCACGATGGCCATTTCCGCCGTGACGGCCCTGAGTTCGGGAAAGCGGTCGCGCGCCCCGAGACCGCGCGTGTCGACGATGCGCTCGGCGTGCAGCCCGTCGATGGTGCCGACCCAGTCGAAACGGATCCGTATGCCGCCGGCTTCGAGCACGTCCTTGAGGCCGCTGAACAGAACGCGCGGATCGGCGTGCGCGGCCTGCGGGAAGAATATGCCCCTGTTGTAGATGCCGGCGAGCGACGGCTCCAGGGCGGCGATCTGTTCCTCGTCGACCCAGTCGTAGTTGAGGACGAAGGTGGAGTAGTCGTCGAGTGCCGTCGGCTGGCGGCGGTTGCCACGCACCAGGGCGCCATGGGTGATCATGCCCGAGACCAGCGTTGGCCAAAGCTCGATCGAACGGCGCCCGAGATCGACGATTGTCGCGTCGGCGGCGTCGGCCTCGCTGTCGGGCGCTAGAACGCCGGTCCCGTTCCAGGCCGGCGAAGCCGAGAAATCGCTCTGCCGCTCGTAGATCGCCACCTTGAGACCGGCACGGGCGCACATCAGGGCCGTGACGAGGCCCATGGGACCGGCGCCGACGATCGCCACATCCACCGTTTCGCGTTTGCCATTCGCAATTTCGCTCATCGGATATCTCTCACGCAGAAGCCTTTGCCCGTGGGCCTTGCCCAATCTCTTTGGCCCGCACCTCGAACAGTGTCAACGCCATCCCGCCACCGCAGGACAACCACCTAGCGACACCTGGCTACCGCGACTGAGGCCGAACCAGCAACCGAAGCCGCCCTGCGGCTTCCGGCGCCAAGCGGCGCCGCGCGGAGCGGGTCTTTCGTGGCGAAGCCCCGAAAGACGAAAAGCGAAGCGAAAGCCAAGGCGACGGATGTCGCCGCCAGCGACTGAGGCTGAACAAAAACCACCCGCCGGCAACTGAGGCCAAACCAAAAACCGAAGCCGCCCCGCGGCTTCCGGCGCCAAGCGGCGCCGCGCGGAGCGAGTCTTTCGTGGCGAAGCCCCGAAAGACGAAAAGCGAAGCGAAAGCCAAGGCGACGGATGTCGCCGCCGGCGCCTGAGGCCAAGAATCAAGTCGGCGTGTCGGCGCTCCGCGCCTTGGCCTTGGCTTCGAGGATACCGAGACGCCTCTCCCGCCAGACCACGAACACGCCGGAGGCGATCACCACCAGCGAGCCGGCGAGCACCGCCGCCGTCGGCACGTCGCCGAACACCATGTAGGAGATGATGACGATCCAGATCATGTTGATGTAGTCGAACGGCGCGATCACCGAGGCCTCGGCAAGGCGGTAGGATTGGGTCATCAGCACCTGTCCGATACCGCCGAACAGGCCGGCGACGATCAGCATGGCGACATCGGCGAGGTCCGGCACCACCCAGCCGAAGGGCAGCGTCACGAAGGAAAACACCGAACCGCAGGCCAGGAAGTAGAAGACGATGGCGCCGGTCGTTTCGGTCGCCGTCAACTCGCGCACGGTGACGGCAGCGACCGCCCCGAGCATGGCCGAGGCCAGCGCGCAAGCAGCGCCGATCGCCCGGTCGCCCTGCAGGCCCGCACTGACACCACACCTCTGCTCCGACTGAACGCTCAGCACGCCGAGAAAGCCGATGCCGACGGCACCCCAGCGGAACGCCCGCACACGCTCGTGCAGCAGGAGAGCGGCGAAACAGACGCCGAACAGCGGCCCGGAATAGCTGATGGCCGTAGCGTCCGGCAACGGCAGATAGGAGACCGCCGTGAACCAGCAGAACATCGAGGCAGTGCCGACCAGCGACCGGCGCACGTGGCCCAGCGGGCGCGTCGTGGCAAGCGAGGCGGGGAAGACACCGAGAACCGCGAGATAGACGATGACCGGGACGATGCCGAAGAAGGAGCGGAAAAACAGGATCTCCCCTGGCGGCACGCGGCCCGACACCAGCTTGATCAGCGTCAGCATGATGGCGAAGGCGATGGTCGATGCGAGCTTGAAAAGAACGCCCGCGGCAGTCGGCGACATGGGAAAGTGAGCTCCTTGCTCAGCCGCTTATATAGGGATTTGCCGCGGGACCAAGTCCCGATTTGTCATATTTTTCGACTTCGCCGTTCCCAGGCCAGCTTCAGGCAAGATGGGATTTCAGGAAATCGACCGTGCGCTGCCAGGCGAGATCGGCCGCCGCCTTGTCGTAACGCGCCGCCGACGTGTCGTTGTTGAAGGCGTGGTTGACGCCTGGATACATGTGGAGCTCGTAGGTTTTGCCGGCCTCCTTCAACGCCGCCTCGAACACCGGAATGCCGGCGTTGATGCGATCGTCGAGACCGGCGTAATGCAAGAGCAGCGGCGCCTTGATGGCGGCCACCGTCTCGGCCACCGGCTGTGCGCCGTAATAGGACACGGCCGCGCCGAGCCCGGGATCGGCCACCGCCGTCTGCAGCGACAGTCCGCCACCCCAGCAGAAGCCGACGCTGCCGGACTTGCCGTTGCCGCTCTCATGGCCGCGCAGGAAGGTCGCCGCCGCCACCGCGTTGCCCACGGCCTTCATCCTGTCGAGCGCGCCGATCATCTCGCGCGCCTTGTCCTCGTCGGCGGGCGTGCCGCCGGCCGGCGACAGGAAGTCCGGCGCCAGCACGAGGAAGCCCTCAAGGGCGAGGCGGCGGGCGACGTCCTCGATGTGGGCGTTGAGCCCGCGGTTCTCGTGAATGACCATCACCGCCGGCAACGGTCCGGTCGCCGACTTGGGATGGACGAGATAGCCCTTCATCGTGCCGCCGTCGCCGGGGAACTCCACCGCTGTCGCCTCGAGCCGGTCGTCGGTCGCTTCGACCATGGCCGCCTGGGCCTGCCGAGCCTCGATCATCGGCACGATGGCCACTGCCGCCGCGCTCGAACCGGCCAGCTTTGCGAGCTTTTCCATGAAGCCACGGCGGTCGTATGTCAGGTGGGTGTACTCGTCGTAGAGACGGATCATGTCCTGGGTGATGACGATGCGTTCGCTCATGTCGATGCTCCCTGGGGTCCGTTTGGTGCCCGTGCTCGCCCGGCATGACTCACAAAGCGAATAGCGAAGCAAAACGAACCACTTACGGTCAGGTGTTTCGGTGGAGCTTCTGGATTCAGAACTTGAATCTCTTGATGAGGACGAGCGTCAAGGCCGACCTCAGCTCCCCGGATGCAAGACGCTTCAACGCCCGCGCTGACAGTCACGTATTTTTACTGACATGTAAACCGCATAATTCCGCCACCGCTGATAATCAGTCCAGCGACAGATCGTCGGAACGGCGCTCCCAGATGGCCTTGGCGCGTGCGCTGTGCCAGCCGAGGCAGTAGCCGATGGCCCGCTCCACCGCGCCCGCCTTGGGTCCGGCGGCATGGATGTCGTCCAGCATCAGATGGGCCATGTGGATGTCGTTGAGCACACCCAGCACATTCTGGGCCGCCTTGACTCTCGGCAACAACTTGCGCCGCACCGACTTCGGCAATAAATCCTCAAAAAAATCATAGGCATAGCGCAGGCGTTTGAATCTTTTCCTGAGTTCGTGCCGCTCATCCGAAGACAGCGCTTCAGGATCGCGCCCCAGCTTTTCGACCTTGCGCCGCAGGCGGCCGACAATGTGGTCGGCGAATGGCTCGACCGGCGCGGCCAGCCCCAGGCTCTGGCCGATATCGTCGGTGGACAGCCAGCCGCGCGTCTCGGTGAATGCCAGAAGGTCGAGCAGGAAATCCCCGGTGCTCCGATCGGAGAGAACGGCCGCGAGCCGCACCCGTGCCGCCTTGCGGCGCTTTTCGAGAAGCTCGATCAGCGCCGCCATGTCGCCGCCTTCGAGCGGGGCGACGAGTTCGTCGATCAGCACGTCCATGTCGCGCGTGGCGGCAACCTCCTGGGCCAGTCGCCGCGCCTCGGTGGCGAGCGGATCGCCGGACCCCGGCGCCATCACGGAAGCGAAGATCTTCAGCGCGGTGCGGAGGCGACGCAGCCCGACGCGCAACTGATGCGCGCCCTCGGGATCGTCGCCGGCCCGCAGCGCCGCCACATTGGCGGAGATCTGGATGGCGCAGGATCTCAGCACCCGTTGCAGCGCCATCTCGACCGACATGTCGTCGTCGAGGTCGGCATCCGTCGCAGTCTTCGGTTCGGCCGCGCCGATCTCGCCTTCGAGCAGCGCATAGCCGAGATCGGACTTGGCCTCGGTCGAGAAATGAAAGGCGACGCCGTTGAGTGCCGGCCGCGCCGCCTCGAACAGGGCTCGCCGGTCGCCCGAAAGGAGCTCGAACTCAACTTCGCGAATGTCGGCGCGCCGGCTGCCGGCCGTCGCCGTGCCCCGGTCGAGCGCCATCTCGACGCGATCGCCACCCGGCGTCGCAATCTCCCAGCGCCGCCGCGTCACCCGCATGGAGAACAAAGGCACCAGCGGGCGACCGTCGACGAGCCTGGTCAGTTCCGCCGCTGCCTCCTCCGGCAGGCGGGCAAGATCGGGCACGCGTCCGGCATAGGGCACGTTGAACTCCGGCCGCTCGGCGAGACCAAGCGAGAAGCTGCCGGAGAACTTCACCGTCTGTTCGCCGCTGCGGCCCGACCGTCGCAGACGAAGACTGATGCCCTTGGCGCGCAGAGCAAGATCCGGCGTGTCGAAGTAGGTGCTGACGAGCCGCTTATCGCCCTTGGCGACGACGGTCAGCCCAGGCAGATCGGAAAGGCGCGCCAGCCGCGAGGCGCCAGCCGCGTCCACGGCCACCTTGAGTTCGGCCTCGATCCCGTCCGCCATGCGCATCCTCCTCCACGTCGACGCGATCCTATCGCCGGCCGAAGGCTTTGACGAGCCACCCACGGAAACGATTCGGGGTTCCGACCGCCCTCCGTCGGCGGAAACCGGGACACGGTCCGCGTCGGGGCTGTCGGATGCCGCATTTCTGACCAGGCGGGAAAAAACGCTTGCCAACCGGTCAATTGTCGGTTCGGATAAAGGCTCGCCGGCCGACGGGGAAAAGTGACAAGAAGACCGTCCGGCCAGGCACGGGGTTCGCCGACCTCGCTCGGCAACAGGGGAGTATACCTTATGAAAACGATGTCCCGCCTTCTGGCGGCCACCATGCTCGTGGCCGGCCTTGCCGGTGCCGCCCACGCCAAGACCTTCGTCTACTGCTCCGAAGGCAGCCCGGAAGGCTTCGACCCGGCGCCCTACGCCGCCGGCACCACCTTCGACGCGTCGTCGAAGCCGGTCTACAGCCGCCTGACCGAGTTCGAGCGCGGCACCACCAACGTCATTCCCGGCCTCGCCGAGAGCTGGGACATCTCCGAGGACGGCACGGTCTACACCTTCCATCTTCGCAAGGGCGTCAAGTTCCACACCACCGAGTATTTCACGCCGACCCGCGACTTCAACGCCGACGACGTGATCTTCTCGTTCCAGCGCCAGAACGACAAGAACGACCCGTGGTACGCCTACGCCGGCGGCACCTGGGAATACTGGACCGGCATGGACATGCCGAACCTCGTCAAGTCGATCGAGAAGGTTGACGACTACACCGTCAAGCTGACGCTGACGGCCGCCAACGCGCCGATGCTCGCCAACCTCGCGATGGACTTCGCCTCGATCCTCTCCAAGGAATACGCCGACAAGCTGGCCGCCGAAGGCAAGCAGCCCGACCTCAACCAGCTTCCCGTCGGCACCGGCCCGTTCCAGTTCGTCGCCTACGAGAAGGACGCGGTCATCCGCTATCAGGCCTTCGCCGACTACTGGGGCGG
Source organism: Pleomorphomonas sp. (assembly GCA_030603685.1). GTDB lineage: Bacteria > Pseudomonadota > Alphaproteobacteria > Rhizobiales > Pleomorphomonadaceae > Pleomorphomonas. The sequence goes on along the minus strand of JAUVXG010000128.1, from coordinate 5,525 downwards.
CAAGCAGAAGATCGACGATCTCGTCTTCGCCATCACCCCGGATGCCTCGGTCCGCGTTCAGAAGCTGAAGGCCGGCGAATGCCAGCTGATGCCCTACCCGAACCCGGCCGACGTCGAGACCCTGCAGTCCGACGACAGCATCCAGCTGATGAGCCAGGCCGGCCTCAACGTCGGCTACCTCGCCTACAACACCATGATGAAGCCCTTCGACGACGTGCGCGTCCGCAAGGCCCTCAACATGGCGATCAACAAGAAGGCGATCATCGACGCCGTCTTCCAGGGCACCGGCCAGGAAGCCAAGAACCCGATCCCGCCGACCATGTGGTCCTACAACGACAACATCCAGGACGACCCCTACGATCCGGAAGCGGCCAAGAAGCTGCTCGCCGAAGCCGGCGTCAAGGACCTGTCGATGAAGGTGTGGGCGATGCCGGTGTCGCGTCCCTACAACCCGAATGCCCGCCGCATGGCCGAGCTGATCCAGGCCGACTACGCCAACGTCGGCGTCAAGGTCGAGATCGTCTCCTACGAGTGGGCCGAGTACCTGAAGCGCAGCCAGGACAAGGAGCGCGACGGCGCCCTGCTGATGGGCTGGACCGGCGACAACGGTGATCCGGACAACTTCCTCGCCGTGCTGCTCGGCTGCTCGGGCGTTGGCGGTTCCAACCGCGCCAACTGGTGCAACGAGGAATTCAACAACCTCGTGACCAAAGCCGCCGCGGTGTCGGACATTGCCGAGCGCACCAAGCTCTATGAAGACGCGCAGGTCGTCTTCAAGAAGGAAGCGCCCTGGGCGACCATCGCCCACTCGACCACCTACGTGCCGATGTCCAAGGCCGTGATCGACTACAAGGTCGATCCGCTCGGCTCGCACCGCTTCGACGGCGTCGACCTCGCCGAGTAAGCGACACCACCAAGACGGACGCGGTTCCGGGGAGCGATCTCCGGAACCGTTTTCGCATCCGGAGACTGGTCCGGACGACGGCGCGCCAATCGCTTCTCATGCGGGAAATCATGTAGAATGGCGGAAATCGTGGCAGTTTCATGCCGCGAAAATGGTCAAATATCGACGTTGTCGCTTGCGGCCCGGGTTTTCGGCCGCTACTGGAACCCCCATGCCTAACGCGCCCATCCTCCGTCCATATCGTTCCGACGACCGCGCCGCGGTCGTCCGGCTATGGCACGACGCTTGGCACGACGGCCATGGGTCGGTCCTGCCGGCGCATGTGGTTGCCGAGCGGAGCCCGGAAAGCTTCGACCTTCGCCTCGGCCCGCTCGAGGCCGGCACCCTCGTCGCCGATCTCGACGGCAACGTTCTCGGCTTCGCCGCGATCGAGGGCGAGGAGATCGACCAGCTCTACGTCGCCGCCGAGGCGCGCGGCACCGGCCTTGCGGCCGCGTTGCTGGCCGCCGCGGAGGCGGAACTCGTCCGGCGCGGCATCCGCGACGCGGCGATCCAGTGCTCGGCCGGCAACGATCGCGCCTATCGGTTCTACGCGCGGGCCGGATGGCGCGACAGCGGCGTCCGGCAAGCCCCGATCTGGACTCCGGACGGGCGCCATGAAACGCATCCGACCCACATCTTCGTCAAGCAACTCTCGAGTCAGGACTGACCCCGCACCATGTTCGGTTTCATCCTCCGACGTCTCGGCCTCTTGATCCCGACCTTCATCGGCGTCAGCCTGGTCGCCTTCTTCTTCATCCGCCTGCTGCCGGGCGACCCCGTGCTTCTGCTCGCCGGCGAGCGTGGCATATCGCCCGAGCGTTACGCCGAGCTGATGCACCGCTTCGGCTTCGACCTGCCGCTCTGGAAGCAGTTCATCTACTACTTCACCGATCTGCTGCACGGCGACTTCGGCACCTCGATTTCCACCAAGAAGCCGATCTTCACCGAGTTCTTCACGCTGTTCCCGGCGACGCTGGAGCTGTCGATCTGCGCGGTGATCTTCGCCGTCGTGCTCGGCGTGCCGGCCGGCGTCATCGCAGCCGTCAAGCGGAACTCGTGGTTCGACCACACCGCCATGGCCACCGCGCTGGTCGGCTACTCCATGCCGATCTTCTGGTGGGCGCTGCTGCTCATCATCGTCTTCTCCGGCATGCTGGGCTGGACGCCGGTGTCCGGTCGCATCTCGCTGCTGTTCTTCTTCCCCAAGGTGACCGGCTTCATGCTGATCGACAGCCTGCTGTCGGGCAAGGCGGGCGCCTTCCAGTCGGCGGTGAGCCATCTCATCCTGCCGACCATCGTGCTCGGCACCATTCCGCTGGCCGTCATCGCCCGCCAGACGCGCTCGGCCATGCTGGAAGTGCTGGGCGAGGACTACATCCGCACCGCCAAGGCCAAGGGCCTCAGCCCGTTCCGCGTCGTCGCCGTGCATGCGCTGCGCAACGCCCTGATCCCGGTGATCACCACCATCGGCCTGCAGATCGGCGTGCTGATGGCCGGCGCCATCCTGACCGAGACGATCTTCTCCTGGCCGGGCATCGGCAAGTGGATGGTCGATTCCATCTTCCGCCGCGACTATCCGGCCGTGCAGGGCGGCCTCGTGCTGATCGCCCTCATCGTCATGGGCGTCAATCTCGTGGTCGACATGCTCTACGGCCTCGTCAATCCCAAGATCCGGCACCAGAGGTAACCCGATGACCGCCGTCTCCGCTTCCGTCCGTCCGGGGCGCCTCAAGGAATTCTGGCGCTACTTCTCGGAAAATCACGGTGCCGTCGCCGGCCTCGTGCTGTTCGTGGCGCTGGTGCTCGTCGCGCTCGCCGCGCCGCTCTTCGCCCCCTTCGATCCCGACCAGCAGTTCCGTGACGCGCTGCTGGTGCCGCCGCTGACCCACGGCGGCGAGGGCATCTTCCTGCTCGGCACCGACGCCCTCGGTCGCGACATCCTGTCGCGCCTGATCTTCGGCGCCCGCTTCTCGCTGTTCATCGGCGTGGTCGTGGTCTCGGTGTCGCTCATCGGCGGCGTCATCATCGGCATGTTCGCCGGCTTCTTCCGGGGCTGGGTCGACACGGTGATCATGCGCGTCATGGACGTCATCCTGGCCTTCCCCTCGCTCCTCCTGGCTCTGACGCTGGTCGCCATCCTCGGCCCTGGCCTCACCAACGCGATGATCGCCATCGCCATCGTCGCGCAGCCCCACTACGTGCGCCTGACCCGCGCCGCCGTGCTCTCCGAGCGCAACCGCGACTACGTGACGGCCGCCCGCGTCTCCGGCGCCGGCCCGCTGTGGCTGATGTTCGTCACCATCCTGCCGAACTGCATGGCGCCGCTGATCGTCCAGGCCGCCCTGTCCTTCTCGGGCGCCATCCTCGACGCCGCCGCCCTCGGCTTCCTTGGCATGGGCGCCCAGCCGCCGACGCCGGAATGGGGCACCATGCTGGCCGAGGCGCGCGAGTTCATCACCCGCGCCTGGTGGGTGGTGACCTTCCCCGGCCTCGCCATCCTGATCACCGTGCTCGCCATCAACCTGATGGGCGATGGCCTGCGCGACGCCCTCGATCCGAAGCTGAAGAGGTCGTGATGCCCATTCTCGAAATCAGCAACCTCTCGGTCGATTTCCGCACGGTGGGCGGCCAGTTCCGCGCCGTCGACGGCGTGTCGATGACCGTCGAGCCCGGCGAGATCGTCTCCATCGTCGGCGAAAGCGGTTCGGGCAAGTCGGTGTCCATGCTGGCCCTGATGGGCCTCCTGCCATGGACGGCGACCATCACGGCCGACAAGATGGTATTCGACGGCAAGGATCTCCTCTCCATCTCGCCGCGCGAACGTCGTCGCATCATCGGCAACGACCTCGCCATGATCTTCCAGGAGCCGATGAGCTCGCTCAACCCGTGCTACACGGTCGGCTGGCAGATCGGCGAGGTGCTGAAGGTCCACCTCGGTCTCAACAAGCGCGCCCGGCGCGACCGAACCGTCGAGCTGCTCGAGCTGGTCGGCATCCCCTCGGCCGCCGAACGCCTCGACACCTACCCGCACCAGATGTCGGGCGGCATGAACCAGCGCGTGATGATCGCCATGGCCATCGCCTGCAACCCCAAGCTCCTGATCGCCGACGAGCCGACCACCGCGCTCGACGTGACCATCCAGGCGCAGATCCTCGACCTCCTGGCCAAGCTGCAGCGCGACGCCGGCATGGCGCTGGTGCTGATCACCCACGACATGGGCGTCGTCGCCGAAACCGCCAACCGCGTCTCTGTGCAATATGCCGGGCAGAAGGTGGAGGAGCAGCCGGTCGCCGAACTGTTCGCCGACCCGCATCATCCCTATACGGCGGCTCTCTTGTCGGCGCTGCCCGAGCGCGCCACCACCCGCCGCCTGCCGTCGATCCCCGGCGTGGTGCCCGGCCAGTACGACCGACCCGCCGGCTGCCTGTTCAGCCCGCGCTGCGAGTTCGCCACCGAGCGCTGCGTCGAAAAGGCGCCGGTCACCCAGGGACAGGCCGCCGGCTACGCGCTCTGTCACTATCCGCTCAACCAGGGCAAGCCGGTCGGCCATCCCGGCCCGGCCGCCATCCTCGACCGGAGGATTTCGGCATGAACGCTCCCGTTGCACCCACTGTCGTCCTCGAGGCGCAGCATCTTGCCCGCCACTACAGCCTGAAGCGTGGCATGTTCGGCGAGCCGGCCACCGTGCGGGCCTTGTCGGAAGCCTCCTTCAAGCTCACCGCCGGCAAGACGCTGGCCGTCGTCGGCGAGTCCGGCTGCGGCAAGTCGACGCTCGCCCGCCTCGTCACCATGATCGAGCCGCCGACCGCCGGCGACCTGATCATCGACGGCAAGCCGGTCCACCTCGATCAGACGCCGAGCCATGAGCTCCGCCGCACGGTGCAGATCGTCTTCCAGGACCCCTATGGCTCGCTCAATCCGCGCCAGAAGGTCGGCACCATTCTGGAAGAGCCGCTGCGCCTCAACACCTCGCTGTCGGCCTCCGAGCGACAGGCCAAGGCGCGGGCGATGATGGAGAAGGTCGGCCTCCGGCCCGAACACTACGACCGCTATCCGCACATGTTCTCCGGCGGCCAGCGCCAGCGCATCGCCATCGCGCGCGCGCTGATGCTCAACCCGAAGATCCTGGTGCTCGACGAGCCGGTATCGGCGCTCGACGTGTCGATCCAGGCGCAGGTGCTGAACCTCCTGATGGACCTGCAGCAGGAGTTCGGCCTCGCCTACCTGTTCATCAGCCATGACCTCAGCGTGGTGCGCCACATCGCCGACGAGGTGATGGTGATGTATCTCGGCCGCCCGGTCGAGTTTGGCACCGCCGACGAGATCTTCAACACGCCGCGCCACCCCTATACGCGCGCGCTCCTCTCGGCGACGCCGACCACCGAGCCGGAGAAGCGGCGCGAACGTATCCGCCTCACCGGCGAATTGCCGTCGCCGCTGCGTCCGCCCAAAGGCTGCGCCTTCCATCCGCGCTGCCCCTTCGCCTACGAACCCTGCGACGTCGACCAGCCCAAGCTGCTGCAGGCGCCGGGCGGCAACGCCAAGGTCGCCTGCTTCGCCGTGCAGGGCGAGCTGCTGT
>JAUVXG010000251.1 GCA_030603685.1 Pleomorphomonas sp. | reverse complement strand
TCGAGGGCCGGCGGCATCAGATCGCCGAACACCCGGGCGCCCTGGCTGCCGCCGAACACCAGCAGGTCGATCTTGCCGCCCTCGGTGGGCTCGCGATAGGGGGCGACGGCGGCCAGCACTTTCGGCCGCACCGGATTGCCGGTGACGACGGCGCGGGCAGCGCCCGAACCCATCAGGCCGGTGTCCTTGAAGGTGGTGGCGATGGCGGTGACGCGCGGCGCCAGAAACCGGTTGGCCCGGCCCATCACCGCGTTCGCCTCATGAACGATGGTCGGACGCTTCGTCAGCCATGCGGCGACGAGCGGCGGCAGCGTCGGATAGCCGCCGAAGCCGATGGTTACGGCCGGGTCGAGCTTGCGCACCAGCGACAGCGATTGCAACTCGCCGCGCGCCAGGTTGGCGGCCGACTTCGCGAGGCCGAGCGGCGAGCGATCGCCGAAGGTCGCCGAGGCGATGATGTGGATCTCGCGGGCGGGAAACTCCGAACCGTAGTTGTTGGCCCGGTGGTCGGTGGCGAGGTGAATGTCGAAACCGCGCGGAGCCAGCGCGTAGGCGAGGGATTCGGCGGGAAAGAGATGACCGCCGGTTCCACCGGCGGCGATCAGGATTGTGCGGGTCATGGGTCAGCCTCGGCCGGGCAGCGGCGAAAATTCGATGGGCGCCACGAACCGGGTCTGGTCGGGCCGCTTGCGGGTCAGCGCCAGCAGCATGCCCATCGAAAGGGCCACCGCCACCAGCGACGAACCGCCGTAGGAAATGAAGGGCAGCGTCATGCCCTTGGCCGGCATCAGATGCAGGTTCACCGCCATGTTGATGCAGGACTGCAGACCGAACTGCATGATGAGACCGGTGGTGGCGAGACGGACGTAACCGTCGTTCTCCTTCATCGCGTGGCTCATGCCGCGCAGCACCACGAAGGCGAACACCAGCGCCAGGCACATGCAGAGCACCAGCCCGAACTCCTCGCCCAGCACGGCGAACACGAAGTCGGTGTGACTGTCGGGCAGGATGCGCTTGAAGGTGCCCTCGCCCGGCCCCTGCCCCCACCAACCGCCGTTGATGAAGGCCTCTTGCGCGGTCTGCACCTGGAAAGTGTCGCCGGCTTCGGGGTTCATGAAGCGCTCGATGCGCGAGCGCACGTGCGGCACCATCGTGTAGGCGGAAAGGATGCCGGTGACGCCGGCCCCGGCGAACGCCACGATCCACATCCAGCTCATGCCGGAGATGAAGAACAGGCCCGCCCAGGTGAGACAGATCAGCATGGTCTGGCCGAAGTCGGGCTGCGCCACGAACAGCGCCGCCACGATGCCGAGCAGCAGCATCGAGAAGCTGCGCCCCGGCAGATCGGGCCGCTTCTGTCCCTCGGCGAGCAGGAAGCCGACGAGAATGGCGAACATCGGCTTCATGAACTCAGACGGCTGCACCGACATGCCCAGAATGGTGATCCAGCGGCGCGAGCCCTTGACCTCAGGGCCGATCAGCAGCGTCAGGACCAGCAGCACCACGCAGACGACGAAGCCGGCCAGCGCCGCCCGGCGGATCTGCTTGGGGTTGAGGAAGGAAACCCCGATCAGCGTGACGATCGCCGGGATGGCGAACATCGCCTGCCGTTTCACGAAGTAGTAGCTGTCGGCGATGCCGATGCGCTCGGCCACGGCGGGGCTCGCCGCCAGCGACAGCACGATGCCGCCGAAGATCAGCGCCAGGAAGGCGATGAGCAGGAGCTTGTCGACGGTGAACCACCAGTCGGCCACCGGGTTGCGTTCGGCACGCGAGACCATCAGGCTTTCTCCTGGAACGGCTTGACGCGGGGGTCGGTCAGCACGAGTTCGCGGAAGTGGTCGCCGCGCACCTCGAAGTTCTTGAACTGGTCGTAGGAAGCGCAGGCCGGCGACAGCAGCACCACCGCCTCGCCGCCGGACGCCTCGGTGGCCGCCAGCGCGTCGGTCAGCGCCTCGGAAACGGCACGGTCGAGCGTCTCGACGACGGCATGCGGCGCCTCGCCGTCGATGGTGGCGGCGAACTCCTCGGCGGCGACGCCGATCAGATAGGCCTTGGCGATCTTCGGAAAGAAGCCCGAAAGCGGGGCGATCCCGCCACTCTTCGGCTTGCCGCCGGCGATCCAGTAGATGTTGTCGTAGCTGGCGAGCGCCTTGGCCGCCGCGTCGGCGTTGGTCGCCTTGCTGTCGTTGACCAGGATGACAGAGCCGGACCGGCCGATGGGCTCCATGCGATGGGCGAGGCCGGGGAAGGTCTCGATACCCTTGCGCACCTGATCGAGCCCGAGGCCGAGCCGCCGCGTCGCCGCCACCGCCGCCGCAACGTTCTGGGCGTTGTGGACGCCCTTCAGGATCGGATGGCCATGCAGGTCGTAGACCACCGTCTGGGCAAGGCCCATCGGCTCGATGATGCGCCCCGAAACGGCCCAGACGCCCTGCGACACGGCGCCGCGCGTCGAGATGCGGATCGTCTCCAGCCCCTTGGACTCGCGCCGCGTCGCCATGGCGGCGCTATAGGCATCGTCGACGCCGACGACCGCCACCTTGGCGCCATCCACCAGCTTCTCCTTCACCGCCGCATAGCCCTCGATCGAGCCGTGGCGGTCGAGGTGATCCTCGGTGAGGTTGAGCTGGATGCCGATGCTGGCGTCGATGCCCGGCGCGAGGTCGATCTGGAACGACGAGCACTCCACGACGTAGAAGCGGTCGGGCGCGAAGTCGCTGAGCCCAAGCACGGCAGGCCCGAAGTTGCCGCCGATCTCGACGTCCTTGCCGGCCGACTTCAGGATGTGATGGACCAGCGCCGTCGTCGTCGACTTGCCGTTGGTGCCGGTGATGGCGACGAAGGGCGTCGTCGGCGACCGGAAGGTCCGTTCGCGGGCGAACAGGCAGATGTCGCCGATGATCTCGACGCCGGCCTCGCGGGCGATCTTCACCGTCCAGTGCGGCTCGGGATGGGTCAGCGGAACGCCGGGCGCCAGCACCAGCGCCGAAAAGGCGCCGAACTCGCTGCCCCGCCAGTCGGTGACCGGAATGTCGCGTGCCTCGGCGGCGGCGCGCGCCGCTTCGTTGTCGTCCCAGGCGATGACATCCGCCCCGCCGGCCATCAGCGCCTCGGCCGTGATCAGCCCGGAACCGCCGAGGCCGAAAACCGCGACGCGCTTGCCTTTCATCGAGGTGATGGGGATCATCGCCGGAGCCTCCGTCAGCGCAGCTTGAGGGACGACAGACCGATCAGCGCCAGCACGACGGCGATGATCCAGAAGCGGATCACCACCTGCGATTCGGTCCAGCCGAGCTGTTCGAAATGATGGTGGATGGGCGCCATCTTGAAGACGCGCTTGCCGGTCAGCTTGTAGGAGGCGACCTGGATGATCACCGACACCGCCTCCAGCACGAACAGGCCGCCGACGATGGCCAGCACGATCTCGTGCTTCACCGCCACCGCCACCGTGCCGATCAGGCCGCCGAGGGCCAGCGAACCGGTGTCGCCCATGAAGATGGCGGCCGGGGGCGCGTTGAACCACAGGAAGCCTATGCCGGCGCCGATCACCGCGCCGCAGATGACGGCGAGCTCGCCGGTGCCGACCACATAGTGGATCTGCAGGTAGTTGGCGAAAACGTAGTTGCCGGCGAGGTAGGAGATCAGCGCGAAGCTCGCCGCCGCAATCATCACCGGCACGATGGCGAGGCCGTCGAGGCCGTCGGTGAGGTTCACCGCGTTGCCGGCCGACACGATCACGAAGGCGCCGAACGGCACGTAGAAGTACCAGAGGTTGATCATCAGCGTCTTGACGAAGGGGAAGGTCAGCGACGTGGCGAGGTGCTCCTCGCTGGGCACGGCGCCCGCCTGTCCGGCCGACATGATGACGAGGCAGGCCAGCATGGCGATCACCGCCTCCAGCATCAGCCTGGCGCGGCCGGAAAGCCCCTTGTGCGACTGCTTGGTCACCTTGAGGTAGTCGTCATAGAAGCCGATGGTGCCGAAGGCGACGGTAACCAGCAGCACCGTCCAGACGTAGGGGCTGGCGAGATCGGCCCAGAGCAGCGTCGCCACCAGGATGCCCGAGAGGATCATCAGGCCGCCCATGGTCGGCGTGCCCTTCTTGGCAAGGTGGGTCTGCGGGCCGTCCTCGCGGATCGGCTGGCCCTTGCCCTGGCGGATGCGCAGCGAGGAAATGATGGCCGGGCCGAACAGGAACACAAACAGAAGAGCCGTGATCACCGCCGCGCCGGTGCGGAAGGTGATGTAGCGAAACACGTTCAGGACCGACAACTGCCCCGCCCAATCGGCCAAGTAGACCAGCATTTTTTACAGCTCTCCATTCCATCGCCACGTCCGGGACATCCTTGCCCTCGTGCTTCGCGGCGCGGCCCCGTATTAGTCCCTCTTCCCCGCGTTGCCTACCCGCGTCGGGGCATGACAACTCAGCCCGACGCCTCGCTGCCGAAGCGGGCGATCAGCGCCTCCACCAGCGGCCCCATGGCGCTGCCGAGCGAGCCCTTGACCATCAGCACGTCGCCGGCCCTGACGTCGTCGAGAAGCGTGTCGGTCAGCGCCTTCGACGTCTCGGCATAGGCGCCGCGCATGGCGCGCGGCAGCTCCTGCCAGAGGTTGTGCATCAGAGGTCCGGCGCAGAACACCGTATCCACCTTGGCCGCCTTGAGCGGCTCGGCCAGCCCCGCGTGCAGGTCCGCCGCCCCCTGCCCCAGTTCCAGCATGTCGCCGAGCACGGCGACGCGGCGCCCCTGCCCCTCCACCGTGGCCGAGCCGAGCAGCTCGATGGCCGCCCGCATGGAGGTGGGGTTGGCGTTGTAGCTTTCGTCGATCAGCCGCGCCGTGCCGCCGAACACCACGAGTTCGTGGCGCTTGCCGCGCCCCTTCGGCTGCTGATGCGCCTGCAAGGCCAGCATCGCCCGGGTGAGGTCACC